>JADLES010000090.1 GCA_020845995.1 Burkholderiales bacterium
GATATAATTGCGCCCCTGTAAAACCGCCCTGGCTCCCAGGGTGTCCTCAAGGCCAAGTAGCTCAGTTGGTAGAGCAGCGGACTGAAAATCCGCGTGTCGGTGGTTCGATTCCGCCCTTGGCCACCAAATCCTGTCCGTGGCAATTTGTGCCCTCGCGGTAATTAAGATGAGTCAAACGAAGTTTGCCGCTTTATTACCAGTTCTGATAATATGATGCTGAAGCAGGTGAAATGGATCGGCGACAGCCGGGAATGCATCCGGGACTTCCCCGAAGCGCCGCGTCGCGAGGCCGGCTACCAGCTTGAGCGCGTCCAGGCGGGCAGGGCGCCCAACGACTGGAAGCCGATGCCGTCGATCGGGATCGGGGTGAACGAAATCCGGGTCCGTAGCGACAGCGGCGCGTTCCGCGTGGTCTACTTGGCGAAGTTCGTGGAGGCGGTCTACGTGCTTCACGCATTTCAGAAGAAGTCGCGAAAGACCGCGAAGTCCGACATTGAGTCTGCCAGGAAACGGTTCAGGGATCTGGTGCAGGAGAGAAAACGGCGATGAGCGACAAACTGAAAATTGCTCGGGGGAGCGGCAATGTCTTCCGCGACATTGGCTTCAACGATGATGAAGCCGAGAACCTCAGGCTGCGCTCAGAGTTGATGATGCGCATCGAGGTCTTCTACGAGAATAGCGGGATGACCCAGGCGCAGGCGGCCAAGGCCGTCGGCCTTACGACACCGCGATTCAACGCGCTGCTCAAGGGCAAGATCACGCTGTTCAGTCTTGATGCGCTGGTTAACATCGCGACGCGAGCAGGGCTGAGGGTGAGCTTGCTGGTCAAGAAAGCCGCGTGATGCCGGCCAAGGGCCGCAGGGAACAGACGAAGGGTGGCGACGAAGTTGACGCCGCGAGCCGGCGCGCGCGGCGCATCGTGACGTTCCGGCCCGGCGAGCTGCGGAAGATCAAGCGCCGGATGAACAAGCGCACGCGTCGACTTGCCAGAATCGGGACGCGTTTGGAGTCGTAACCTGACTCAAGCGGGGCGCTTTGCGCGCGAGGCGGTACGCAGGCACTTCCTTCGGTGTTCGGAGAGGTCGCGCGGACCCGCGACGCAGCCTATCAATCCTACCTTCAGCGCAGCTTGGTAGGGCGTCAGTCTTCGCGCTGCCCGGACCTTAGGTGTTGTTTTCAGCATGGTGTTAATCGTTAGTGCCGGCCGCCCGCCGGGAGTATGTGTCGAAATTGTGCGCCAATAACCGCGAAATCAGGTCGTCTGGCGCTGATTGAGGCTGGAATGGGTGATGGCAAGCATCGGTAAGCGGTTGATTTTTCTGTTCACCCAATTTCCCCGGTAAAACTGAAAATCCGCGTGTCGGTGGTTCGATTCCGCCCTTGGCCACCACTTCGTTATTCAAAGCCTTGCGGCGATGCGTGCGCGTCGCGCGCGGGCGCTTTGCGAGGGACGTTATGGCAGATAATGGGGATGCCTTGGTATACATGCCAATACGCAGTTTCGGTTCGTGAGCGCTGTGCTCGCCGAGCGGCTATCCGCGATGATCCGCAATATGCGCTCGGGCCGCCCCGTTTCTCTCGACTCGCGGGTCTCGGTCGGTATGGCGGCGCACGGCAATTCGGGCACGACGCAGAAGGCGCTGGAGGCGCTGTTCGCCAGCGCACAGGGTGATTTTGAGCTTATCCTGGTCGACGATGCGTCGCCGGATGACACGCTCGAGGTCTTCATCGAGGCGCGCAAGTGGCACGGCAACACGCGGCTGTTCTCATTCCCCAGCAATCTCGAGTACTGCCGCAGCGTTGACGCCTTCCTTTCGCACGCCCGGGGCGAGCGCCTGCTGTTCCTGTCCAATGACATCTTCGTCTGCCCCGCGTACATCCGGGAGCTGGTGCTCGACGCGCCGGCGCGCGGCGCCGGGTACGGTATCTTCCGCGGCTGCTCCAACTACGTCGACGGCAACTCGCCGCTGCACAACGTCGCCATGGGGGCGTTCTCCGCGCGCGAGGATTTCTGCGTTTTTGGCGCCGAATTCGCGCACCGGCGGCGTGGCCGCGGCCTGCTCGACGACCGCTATCTCGTCGGCGATGCTTTCCTGGTGACCCGGCCGGTGATCGACAGCATCGGCACGTTCGACCCGCGCTTTTTCGGCTACTGCGGCGATCTCGACTTCGGCCTGCGGGCGCAGATCGCGGGGTTCCGGATCGCGCTGGTGCAGTCGGCGTTCGCCCTGCACGAGAAGCACGGCAACATCGACTACCTGCCCGAGCAGGAGCAGGCCGACAAGATGGCGCGGCGCCACGCGCGCGTTGCGCAGGCGCTCAACGTGCTGATGCGCAAGTACGGCATATTGATCGAAGAGGTGTCGGTCAATACCTTGCCCTGGGAGGAGCTGGCCCGGGCGTCGTTCGAGCCCGCGCGGCACTATGCGCCGCCGAATGACTACTCGGCGCACCTCGTGCCCGCCTGGCGCCCGCACCGCGGGGCCCGCGGTCGGGAATCTTCGCGTCGTCCAACGGAGGGATGCGAACTTCCCTTGCGTCAAACGCTCTTGTGTCAGCGCTCCGGATGCGCGAAGCCGCGTTTTGATCCGGCGATGAAGTCGGCGAGTTCGCGCACGACGCTGCTGCCCATCATTTCCATGCGAGTCAACGCGAGCTTGAGGGGCGTGCGCGCGTAGAGCATGCGGTAGGCTTCCTTCAGGGCGGCGATCTCGTCCGCGGGAAAGCCCGCACGGCGCAGGCCCGTGAGGTTGAGGCCGCGCGCGCGGCCGGGGTTGCCGTCGGTGATGCAGAAGGGCAGCGCGTCCTGCACGAGCTTGGTGAGGCCGCCGATCATCGCCAGGCGGCCGACGCGGCAGAACTGGTGCACGCCGACGAAGCCGGAGAGAAAGGCGCCGTCCTCGACCACGGCTTCCCCCGAGATGCCCGCGTAGTTGACCATCACCACCTGGTCGCCGACCACGCAGTCGTGGGCGACGTGGGCGTAGGCCATGAGAAAGCAGCCGCTGCCGATGCGCGTGCGCCCGCCCTCGCGCGAGCCGCGGTGGATGGTGACGCCCTCGCGGATGTCGTTGTCGTCGCCGATCTCGGTGTGCGAGAGGCACTCGCGCCGGAATTTGAGGTCCTGCGGATCGCCGCCGATCACGGCGTGCTCGGCGACGCGGTTGCGCGCGCCGATGCGCGTGTGGCGCTTCACCACCACGTGCGCGGCGAGGACGCAGCCCTCGCCGATGGACACGTCCTCCTCGATGACCGCGCAGGGGCCGACGCTCACGCCGTCGCCGAGCCGCGCGCCCGGGGCGATGATGGCGCTCGCGTGGATCAGGCCGGCTCCGTGAGGAGGACCATGCCGAGCGCAAGCCTCGTGATCGCAGGATCCTCGATGCGCGAGAGCATGTGCATGCGCCTGGCCGGGTGGGAACGCGGAATTATAGATGCGGCCCCGGCTTGATGCGGGTCAAAGCGGGGATAGAAAAGCACTTATAATCTGCGGTCTTAGCGCGGATTTCACCGAATGTCCCTGTACGCCCTCGGCCTCAATCACACGACCGCGCCGCTGGTCGTGCGCGAGCGCGTGGTGTTCCACGTCGAGCGCCTCGCCGAGGCGCTGAACGAGGCGAAGCGCAAGCTCGCGCCCGAGGCGGCGATCCTTTCGACCTGCAACCGCACCGAGCTCTATCTCTCGGGCGAGGCGGAGGAGGCGTCGCGCGCCGCCGCCGGAGAGTGGCTCGCGCGCTTTCACTCGGTGGAGCCGCGCGAGCTCGCGCCCTTCCTGTACGTGCTGCCGCGCGAGCAGGCGGTGCGCCACGCCTTCCGCGTCGCCGCGGGGCTGGACTCGATGGTGCTCGGCGAGCCGGAGATCCTCGGCCAGATGAAGGAGGCGGCGCGCTCGGCCGCCGCCGCGGGGACGCTCGGCACCGTGCTCGGCAAGCTCTTCCAGCGCTCGTTCGCGGTCGCGAAAGAGGTGCGCAGCACCACCCGGGTCGGCGCCAGCAGCGTCTCGATGGCAGCTGCGGCAGTCAAGCTGGCGGCCCGTATATTCCCCAGCCTGAAGGACCAGAAGGTGCTGTTCATCGGTGCCGGCGAGATGGTCGAGCTGTGCGCGACGCACTTCGCCGCGCAGGGCCCGGCGCGGATCACGGTGGCCAACCGGACCCTCGAGCGCGCGCAGGCGCTCGCGCACCGCTTCAACGCGCGCGCCATCGAGCTGCGCGAGCTCGCCGCCCACCTGCACGAGCACGACATCGTCGTGTCCAGCACCGCGAGCTCGCTGCCGATCCTCGGCAAGGGCATGGTCGAGCGCGCGCTCAAGACGCGCCGGCGGCTGCCGATGTTCATGGTCGACCTCGCCGTGCCGCGCGACATCGAGCAGGAAGTGGGGGAGCTGGACGACGTGTTCCTCTACACCATCGACGACCTGCAGGGCGTCGTGCAGGGCAACCTCGATGCGCGCCGCGCCGCGGTCGAGCAGGCCGAGGCGATCATCGATACCCAGGTCGGGCAGTTCATGCACTGGATGCAGGTGCGGCAATCCGTGCCGCTGATCCGCGCGCTGCGCGACCAGGCCGAGGACGCCCGCCGGCGCGAGGTCGAGCGGGCGCTCAAGCTGCTCGCCAGGGGCGAGGACCCCAGGCAGGTGCTCGAAACCCTGTCGCAGGGCCTCACCAACAAGCTCATGCACCCGCCCACGCAGGCGCTGAACGAGGCGACCGGCGAGGAACGCCGCACGCTCGCCGAGACGCTCTCGCGCCTGTTTCGCCTGCCGTCTTGAAACCGGCGCTGCGCGCGAAGCTCGACGGCCAGGCGCTGCGGCTGGAGGAGCTGAACGGGCTGCTCTCGGCCGAGGGCGTGACCCGCGACCTGGGTGAATTCAAGAAGCTCTCGCGCGAGCACGGCGACCTGAGCCGGCTTGCCGAGCTCTACGGCCGCTACCGGCAGGCCGAGCGCGACGCCGCCGCGGCTCGCGACCTGGCCGCCGACCCGTCGATGAAGGCCTTCGCCGACGAAGAGATGCGCAGCGCGCAGGGCGCGATGCAGCGCCTGGAGGCCGAGCTGCAGCAGGCGCTGCTGCCGCGCGACCCGAACGACGACAGGAACCTGTTCCTGGAAATCCGCGCGGGCACGGGCGGCGACGAGTCGGGCCTCTTCGCCGGCGATCTCTACCGCATGTACACGCGCTACGCCGAGCGCCAGGGCTGGCAGGTGGAGCTGGTGTCGGAGAGCCCGTCGGAGCTGGGCGGCTACAAGGAGGTGATCGCGCGCATCGCCGGGCAGGGGGCGTACTCCAGGCTCAAGTTCGAATCGGGCGGTCACCGCGTGCAGCGCGTGCCCGAGACCGAGACGCAGGGGCGGATCCATACCTCGGCCTGCACGGTCGCGATCCTGCCCGAGGCCGATGCGGTGGGCGAGGTGGTGCTCAATCCCGCGGAGCTGCGCATCGACACCTTCCGCGCCTCCGGCGCCGGCGGCCAGCACGTCAACAAGACGGATTCGGCGATCCGCGTCACTCACCTGCCCACGGGCATCGTCGTGGAATGCCAGGATTCGCGCTCGCAGCACAAGAACCGCGAGCGCGCCCTCTCGGTTCTCGCCGCGCGCATCAAGGACAAGCAGGAGAAGGCGGCCGCGGCGAAGACCGCCTCGACACGCAAGTCGCTGATCGGCTCGGGTGACCGCTCCGAACGCATCCGCACCTACAATTTCCCGCAGGGGCGCGTCACCGACCACCGCATCAACCTCACGCTGTACAAGATCGAGCGCGTCATGGACGGAGAGATGGACGAGATCCTCGGCGCGCTCGCGGCCGCGCATCAGGCCGATCAGCTCGCGCAGCTCGCCGAGAAAGCGGCGTGACCAACGCACAGGTGCGTTCCTGACCGTTTCGGAAGCCATCCGGGCTTCTGGCATCGATTGGAAAGAAGCCAGAATCCTGCTTGCGGAGGTCTGCGGCTTCTCTGAAGCCCGCCTTGCGGCGTCACCGGAGGAGGAGATTCCCTTCGAGGTCGAGAATGCGTTTCTCGAAATGACGGAGAAGCGCAAGTCAGGCATGCCGGTCGCGTACCTGCTCGGCCGCAGGGAGTTCTACGGCCTCGATCTCTCCGTCGATCCATCGGTGCTCATCCCGCGGCCGGAGACCGAGTCGCTGGTCGACCTCGCGATCGAGCGAAACCCCGGGTCTGTCCTCGACCTGGGAACCGGTTCAGGCGCGGTCGCCCTGGCGCTGAAATTTCACTTGCAGGAAACCCGCGTGGTCGCGACCGACGCCGACCTCGCCGCCTTGCAGATGGCAAGGCGCAACGCCACAAAGCTCAACCTCGACGTCGAATTCCGCCACGGCCGCTGGTTCGAGCCGGTGGCAGGCGAACGCTTTGCCCTGATCGTTTCGAACCCGCCCTACGTGGCGCTCGGAGACCCGCACCTGCCCGCGCTTCGTTTCGAACCGAAGTCGGCGCTGCAAGCGGGCGCCGATGGCCTTGACGCGATCAGGGAGATTGCCCGGGAAGCCCCCGCGCACCTCCTGCCGGGCGCCTGGCTGCTCCTGGAGCACGGCTGGGACCAGGACAAGGCGGTGAGGGATCTCCTTGCCGATGCCGGACTTGAATCCTTGACGACCTGGCCCGATCTGGCGGGCATTGCCCGCGTCTCCGGCGGGCGGCTACAATCCTGACATGGACACTCAAGAAAAGATCAAGCAGCAGGTCGCCGGCAACCCCGTAGTGCTCTACATGAAGGGCACGCCGCAATTCCCGCAGTGCGGGTTTTCGGCGCTGGCAGTGCAGGCGCTCAATGCCTGCGGCGTGAAGGAGTTCTACAGCGTCAACGTCCTGGAGAACCCCGATATCCGCCAAGGCATCAAGGACTACGCCAACTGGCCGACCATTCCGCAACTCTACGTCAACGGCGAGTTCGTCGGCGGCTCGGACATCATGAAGGAGATGTACCAGTCGGGCGAGCTGCAGAAGCTGCTCGAGGGCGTGAAGCAGCAGGCGTAGCCGGCGGCGCGGCCTATACGCCCGACAGGCGGATGTTGGCCATGGTCAGGCGCTCGACCAGCATCTCCATGAACGCGCGCGCGAACTGGTGGCGGCAGCCGTCGGAGGCCTGGTCGAGCTTCTCGGTGGGCACGGAGATGATCTTGGCGTCGGTCATCACGGTGACGTCCGCGCCGCGGCGCTGGCCTTCCTTCTGCAGGTAGGCCATCTCGCCGAAGCATTCGCCCGCGTTGAGCACGTTGAGGAGCTTGCTCCGCTTGGTGACCTTGATCTGGCCCTCGGCGAGGATGCAGAAGTAGGTCCCGCTCTCGCCTTCCTTCATCAGCGCCTCGCCGGCCTTGGCGGCGCGCCAGCTCGACATGTGCGCGACCTCCCAGAGCTCGGCGTCGGAGAATTTCTCGAAGAACGGCAGCTTGCGCAGGGTCTCGAACTTGTCCGAATCGGCGAATTGCCCGCGCTCGGCGGCCGCGGCGCCCGCGGCGATCGATTCGCCGCGGAACACCTGCGCGAGCTCGAGCGAGAACTCCTCCCAGTCCGCGTAGCGCTGCTCGAGGTCCTTGGCCATTGCCCTGCGCACGATGAGATCGAGCGCGGGCGGGATCCCGGGACGGAAGGACGAGGGCGGCGGCGGCTCGACGTTGGTGATCTGGTAGATGAGGCTGAAGTTGTTGGAGGCCTGGAAGGGCAGGCGCCCGGCGAGCAGGTGGTACATCACCACGCCCATCGAGTAGATGTCGGTGCGGTGATCGAGCGGGTGCTCCTTCACCTGCTGCGGCGACATGTAAGCGGGCGAGCCGATCGCCGAGATCTGCGTGGACTCCCCGCTCGCGATCAGCGCGGCGCCGAAGTCGGTGATCTTCACGTCGGTCTCGCCCGCGTAGAGGATGTTGGCCGGCTTGATGTCGCGGTGGGTGATGCCCATCTTGTGGGCGAAATCGAGCGCGCGCGTGCACTTGAACACCATCTCCACGGACTTCTCCACCGGCTGCAGGGTCTCGGGCGTGCAGAACTGGTCGAGCGTGCCGCCGTCCACGTACTCCATGACGATGTAGTGCGCCGACTCGTCGGCCACCGCGTCGTAGATCTGGCAGATGTGCGGGTGCTGCAGCTTGCCCGCGAGCGAGGCCTCGGTGACGAAGAGCTTGCGGTAGAGCTTGCCGCGCTCGGCGTCGTTGAACAGCGCCGCAGACACGAGCTTGAGCGCCACGTCGCGCTCCGCGAACGGGTCGTGGCAGAGGTAGACCTCGGAAGTGGCGCCCGAGCCCAGGTGGCGCACCACCGGGTACTTGCCGATCTGCTGCGGCAGCTCGAGCGGCGCGCTCACGGAAGCTGCGTTGCGTTCACCGCGAACGCTTGCGCGCCCGCGCGACGGCGGCGCGGACCTGCGCGGGCGCGGTGCCGCCCGGATGGTCGCGCGCGGCGACCGAACCTTCGAGCGTGAGCGAACGGACGACGTCCTTGCCGATCCGGCGCGAGAAGCGCTGCAGGACCTTGAGCGGCAGCGCGGCGAGGTCGCAGCCCGCATCTTCCGCCGCGCGCACCGCGCGCGCGACGGCTTCGTGCGCGTCGCGGAAGGGCAGGCCCTTCCTCACCAGGTAGTCGGCGAGATCGGTGGCGGTTGCATGGCCCTCCAGCGCCGCGGTGCGCATCGCTTTCGCCTGCGGCTGCAAGCCCGCCACCAGCGGCGCGAAGGAGGCGAGGCAGTCCTTGACCGTGTCCACGGTGTCGAAGAGGGGCTCCTTGTCCTCCTGGTTGTCCTTGTTGTAGGCGAGCGGCTGCCCCTTCATGAGCGCGAGCAGCGCCACCAGGTGACCGAACACGCGCCCGCTCTTGCCGCGCACCAGCTCCGGCACGTCCGGATTTTTCTTCTGCGGCATGATCGAGCTGCCGGTGCAGAAGCGGTCGGGGATCTTCACGAAGCCGAAGCGCGGGCTCATCCACAGGATCAGCTCCTCGGCGAAGCGCGACAGGTGCACCATGACGAGCGAGGCGCAGGCGGCGAACTCGATCGCGAAGTCGCGGTCGGAGACCGCGTCGATCGAGTTGGCCGCGACGCCGTCGAATCCCAGCTCGCGCGCGACCCGCGCGCGGTCGATCGGGAAGGTCGTGCCCGCGAGCGCGGCCGCGCCCAGCGGCAGCACGTTCACGCGCTTGCGGCAGTCGGCGAGGCGCGCGCGGTCGCGCGCGAACATGGTCGCGTAGGCGAGCAGGTGGTGGCCGAAGGTCACCGGCTGCGCGACCTGCAGGTGCGTGAATCCCGGCATCACCAGCGCCGCGTGGCGCGCCGCCTGCGCGACGAGCGAGCGCTCCAGCCCGCCGAGCGCGGCGTCGATGGCGTCGATCTCGTCGCGCAGCCACAGGCGCACGTCGGTGGCCACCTGGTCGTTGCGCGAGCGCGCCGTGTGCAGGCGCCTGCCGGCGTCGCCGGCGAGCTCGGTGAGGCGCCGCTCGATGTTGCCGTGCACGTCCTCGTCCTCGATTCGCCAGTCGAAGCGTCCCGCGCGGACCTCCGCGCGAATCGCGGCGAGGCCCTTCTCGATCGCCTTCCGGTCGTCATTAGAGAGAACGCCGCAGGCGGCGAGCATACGCGCGTGCGCGAGCGAGCCGGCGATGTCGTGCGCCGCGAGCCGCCGGTCGAAGCCGACCGACGCGGTGAAGCGCTGGACGAAGGCGTCGACCGGCTGGCGGAATCTGCCGGACCAGGTCTTGGCTTTCGTCTGCTTGGACGCGGCCTTGGCCATCGGGAATAGAATGCGGTTGAAGACCGCTCGCTAACGATGGACAGTATAAGACAAAACCGCGCGGCGAACGCCCTGCCGGATTTTCGCAATCTTGGTGTGATGGCGCGCGCGCTGGTGGCGGTGAACGCGCTCGGGCTGGCCGCGGCGCTGGCGGGCGAAGCCGACTGGATGCGCGCGCTCGATGCGTTCGTGCGCCACGCGGTGCTGATCGAGCCGCCGCTGCTGATGGCGCTCGCCGCCCTGTATGCCGCCTCGCCGCTGCTGCGGCGCATGCCGTACTGGCCCGCCTGCGCGGCGGTGCTCGCGCTCGCGCTTGCGCTCGCGGCGGCGACGCGCTCGACGCTCGGCGAGTTCGCCGAGACGGGCCTTGCGCGCGTGCTCGCGTTCGCCGCGGCGAGCACCGTCCTCGTGCTCGCCTATCTTGCCCTGCACCTGCGCGCGCACTCGCCGGCGCTGGCGGAAGCGCGCCTGCAGGCGCTGCAGGCGCGCATCCGGCCGCACTTCCTGTTCAACAGCCTGAACGCGGTGCTGGCGCTGGTGCGCAGCGACCCGCGGCGCGCCGAGCGCACGCTGGAGGATCTCGCGGACCTGTTTCGCGCGCTGATGTCCGACGGGCGCAGCCTCGTGCGCCTCGCCGACGAGATCGCGCTGGTCGAGCGCTACGCGGCGATCGAGCAACTGCGCCTGGGCGAGCGGCTGCGCATGTCCTGGGAACTCGACCAGGCGCCGGTGGACGCGATGCTGCCGCCGCTGCTGCTGCAGCCGCTCCTCGAGAATGCGATCTACCACGGCGTCGAGCCCGGCACCGGTATCGGCGACGTCCTCGTGCGCATCGAGCGCCGGGGCGACCGCGTGCAGGTGCAGGTGGAGAACCCGGCGCACGGGCAACCGGGCGCGCGCGGCGCCAGGGCGCGCGCGGGCAACCACATGGCGCTCGACAACATCCGCGAGCGGCTGATGCTGTTTTTCGACGCCGAGGCGAGACTGGAGACGCGGATCGAGGGCGGGCGCTACCGCGTCGCGATCGAGTTTCCGTACCGGAGCGGCGCTTGAGCGCCGCCGCGGAGGAACTGCGGGTCTTCATCGCCGACGACGAGGCGCCGGCGCGCGCGCGCCTAAAGGAGCTGCTCGCCGACCTGCGCGGCGAAATCGCCTGCAGCGTCGCGGGCGAGGCGGCGAGCGGGCGCGAAGTCATCGAGCGGCTGCCGGGCAGCGGCGCGCGGGTCCTGCTCCTCGACATCCAGATGCCGGGCATGGGCGGCATCGAGGTGGCGCGGCACCTGGTCCGTCTGGAAGGGGCGCCCGCCGTGGTCTTCGTCACCGCGCATGACCGGCACGCGGTGGAAGCGTTCGAGCTGAATGCGCTCGATTACCTGATGAAGCCGGTGCGCGCGGAGCGGCTGGCGGCGGCGCTGAGGAAGGCGCGGGCCGCGGGACCGGCGCCGCGCGAGCGGCTGGAGAGCGCCGGCAGGGCTTCGAACGCGGGCGCGCGCGAATTTTTCTCGGTGACCGAGCGCCACCGCATCGCCCTGGTGCCGGTGTCGGAGGTGGTCTACCTCAAGGCCGAGTTGAAATACGTCACCTTGCGCACCCGCGCGGGCGAGCATCTCATCGAGGAGCCGCTGGTCGATATCGAGCGCGAGTTCGCCGAGCGATTCGTGCGCGTGCACCGCAACTGCCTGGTGGCCCGCGCGGCGGTCCGCGGCTTTGAACGCAGCGCCGGACCGGCGGGCGAGGAACCGCGCTGGAGCGTGGTGCTGGAGGGCGTCGCCGAGCGCCTGGCGGTGAGCCGCCGCCAGTGGCCGGCGGTGAAGAACGCGCTGCCGGACGCGGGCCACTGATGGCCGAGCTGCGCATCGCGACGCGCCGCAGCCGCCTCGCGCTGTGGCAGGCGGAGCACGTCGAGTCCCGCCTGGCGGAGCTGCACCCGGGGCTGCGCGTGTCGCTGGTGCCGCTCTCCACCCGCGGCGACGAGGTACTCGATCAGTCGCTCGCCAAGATCGGCGGCAAGGGCCTCTTTGTGAAGGAGCTGGAGGCAGCCCTCGCCGAGGGGCGCGCGGATCTGGCGGTGCACTCCATGAAGGACGTGCCCGCCGAGTTGCCCGAGGGCTACGCCCTCGCGGCGATCCTCGAGCGCGAGGACCCAAGGGACGCGTTCGTCTCGCCGGGCCATGCGAGCCTCGCTGCGCTGCCGGCGGGCGCGGTGGTGGGCACCTCCAGCCTGCGGCGCCAGGCGCAGATCGCGGCGCGCCATCCCGGGCTGCGCATCCTGCCGCTGCGCGGCAACCTGGACACGCGCGTCGCCAAGCTCGATCGCGGCGAGTATGCGGCGATCGTGCTGGCGGCGGCGGGCCTGAAGCGCCTCGGCTTGGAATCGCGTATTCGCGGCTATCTCTCGCTGGACGAGAGCCTGCCCGCGGCCGGGCAGGCGGCGCTCGGCATCGAATGCCTGGCCGCGCGGACCGATGTCGTGGCGCTGGTCGCGCCGCTGCGCGACGCGACCGCTGAGGCCTGCGTGCGCGCCGAGCGCGAGGTCAACCGCGCGCTCGGCGGCAACTGCACCATTCCGCTGGGCGCGTATGCGGAACAAGCGGCCGGGCCGGCGGGCAGCCGGCTGCGACTGCGCGCGCTGGTCGCCTCGCCGGACGGCACGCGCGTTGCGCGCGCCGAGGGCGAGGGCGACGCCGTGCGGCCGGAAGCGCTCGGCCTGCGGGTCGCGGGCATGCTGCGTGAACGCGGCGCGACGGAGATCCTCGCCGCGCTCAGGCCATGAAAGCCCTGGCGGGCAAGCGCATCCTGGTTACTCGCCCAACGGCGCAGGCCGAGGGCCTTGCCCGGCGCATCCGCGAGGCGGGCGGCGAGCCGCTCCGCGTGCCCGCGATCGAGATCCTGCCCCCGTCCGACCCGGCGCCGTTCCATGCGCTCGCGGCGCGGCTCGCGGAATTCGACCTCGCGATCTTCATCAGCCGCAACGCGGTGCGGCGCACCCTCGAGCTGCTGGGAGGCAGGCCGTGGCCGCCCCGCCTGCGGGTGGCGACCGTCGGGCAAGGCAGCCGCGCGGAGCTGGAGCAGCACGGGTTCGCGAACGTGATCGCACCGGCGGAGCAGCCCGACAGCGAAGCGCTGCTCGCGCTGCCCGAGCTCGCCGAGGTGCGCGGCCGCAGGGTCGTGATCTTTCGCGGCGAAGGGGGGCGCGAGCTGCTCGGACGGGAACTGGCTGCGCGCGGCGCGGCGGTGGAGTACGCGGCCAGCTACCGGCGCGAGGCGCCCGGTGGCGAGAGCATGCGCCGCGCCTGGGCGCTCGGCGTGGACGCGGTGACCGTGTCCTCGGCCGAGGGTCTGGCCAACCTTCTCATCCTGCTGGGCGAAGCGGCGCTCGGAGAGCTGCGGCGCGTCCCGCTCTTCGTGCCGCATGCGCGCGTCGCCGCCGAGGCGCGGCGGCGCGGCCTCGCGCAGATCATCGTCGCGGGTCCCGCGGACGAGCAAGTCGCGGCGGCCCTGGTTGCGCATTTCGGCGCGGCGCGGTAAGTAAGCCGCATGGACCGGCCCCCGCAATCGCCCGCGCCGGCCGCGAAGCCGCGGCCGGCGCTGCGCGCGTACACGATCGTGCTGGCGCTGCTGGCGGTCATCGTCGCCGCGCTGTGGCTCGACACCCGCGGGCGCATCGGCGCCACGCAGGAGGAGCTGACGCGGCGGCTGCGCGACATCGAGGCGGAAAGCCGCGAAGCGCGCCTGCTCGGCCGGCAGGCGCAGGAGGGTCTGCGCGACGCGCAGGCGAAGATCGGGGCGCTGGAGGCGAAGCTGGCCGAATCGCAGAACCAGCAGCTCGCGCTGGAGGCGCTCTACCAGGAACTCGCGCGCAACCGCGACGAGTGGCAGCTGGCCGAGATCGAGCAGGTGCTGGCGATCGCGCAGCAGCAGCTGCAGCTCTCGGGCAACGTGCGCGCGGCGCTGCTCGCGCTGCAGCTCGCCGAGAGCCGGCTGTCGCGCGCCGACCGCCCGCAGTTCCTGCCGGTGCGCCGCGCGCTCGCGCGCGACATCGAGCGCCTGAAGGCGCTGCCCTCGCTCGACGTGCCCGGGCTGTCGCTGGCGCTGGACCGCCTGGCCGCCTCGGTGGACGCCCTGCCGCTCGCCTTCGACGAGCGGGCAGAGCGCGTGCCGGCGGCGAAACCGCCCAAGGCGGCGGGCGCCGCGCCGGAGGAGGGGTTCTTGCGGCGTCTCGGCGGCGAAGTCTGGCGCGAGCTGCGCCAGCTGGTGGTGGTGCGCAAGGTCGAGGGCGCCGAGCCGCCGCTGCTGCCGCCGCAGCAGGCCTGGTTCGTGCGCGAGAACCTGAAGCTGCGCCTGCTCAACGCGCGTCTCGCGCTGCTCACGCGCGACGAGGCCGGCTACCGCGAGGACCTGCGCACGGCGCACAACTGGATCCAGCGCTACTTCGACGCGCGCGCGAAAAGCTCGGTCGCGGCGCTGGCGCAGATCCGCCAGCTGTCCTCGGCCTCGGTGAGCTTCGAGCCGCCGAGCATCGCCGACAGCCTCGAGGCGGTGCGCGGGTTCAAGGCACGGCGCGAGCGCGGCGGGGCGTGAGAGGCCGTTGATGCGCGCGAAGTCAAGGAGCGCGTGATGCAAGCGCTGTCGACGAGCGCATGATGCGGGCCCTGTTCTGGCTGATCGCCGTGTTCGCGGCGGCGGTCGCGCTCGCGGTGGCCGGGCGGTTCGGCGAGGGCTACGTGGTGATCTCCTATCCGCCCTGGCGCGTGGAGACGTCGCTGCTGTTCGCGGCGCTGTTCCTTGCCGGGGCCTTCTTGCTCGGCTACGCGGTGGTCCGCCTCGTGGGCGGCACCCTCGTCCTGCCGGCGCAGGTGCGCGAATTCCGGCGGGGCCGCAGGCGCATGCAGGCGCAGGGCGCGCTGGGCGCGGCCCTGCAGTGCTACTACGAGGGACGCTACGCGCGTGCCGAGCGCGAAGCGGCGCTCGCCTGGGAGGAAGGGGCCTCGCCCGGCATCGCCGCGCTGATCGCGGCGCGCGCGGCGCAGCAGATGCACGAGCTCGAGCGGCGCGACCAGTGGCTGGAACGCGCCGGGCAGGCGGGCGAATCGTTGCACGCGGCGCGGCTGCTCACCCAGGCCGAGCTCGCGCTCGAGGGGCGCGACTTCACCGGCGCGCGCGACGCCCTGCGCGAGATGCGCGGCGCGGGCCCGAGGAACATCGCGGCCGCGCGCATGCTGCTGCGCGCCGCGCGCGGCGCGCAGGACTGGGAGGAGGTGCTGCGTCTCACCGCCCTGCTGGAAAAGCGCGGCGCGCTCGCGCCCGCGATCGTCGAGGAAAGCCGCGTGCAGGCGCAGATCGAGCTGCTCGCGCGCGCCGCCGCCGACCGGGGCCAGTTCGAGGCGCGCCTGCGGCGCATGCCGGCCGGGGACCTGGAGCACCCGCGCGTCGCCGCGGCGGCGGCGCGGGCCGCCGCCGCGCTGGGCAACGCCGCGCTCGCGCGCGAGCTGATCGAGAAAAGCCTCGCGAAGGAATGGAGCCCGGAACTCGCGCAGCTCTACGGCGAGCTGCCGGGGATGGACCCGCAGCGCGCGCGGGAAGAGGCGCGCAGCCGCATCGAGCGCGCCGAGCGCTGGCTGCGCGATCACGCGCAGGACGCGCAGCTGCTCGCCGCCCTCGGGCGCCTGTGCGTGGCCGCCGAGCTCTGGGGCAAGGCGCAGAACTACCTGGAGGCGAGCCTCGCCTTCGGCGAATCGCGCGCCGCGCACGTCGAGCTCGCGCGCCTTGCCGAACGCGAGGGGCGCGCCGAGCAGGCGCAGCGGCACTTCCGCCGCGCGGGCGAGCTGCCGTAGGGAGCATCGCATGTATCGATTGCACGGTTTCTGCCAGTCCGGCAACAGCTTCAA
>JADLES010000091.1 GCA_020845995.1 Burkholderiales bacterium
AAGAGAGGATCCTTTCCTTCCAGAGCCAGATCCAGGTCTCGCCCAGGGGCGCGCTCACCGTGCTCGAGGCCATCGATATCCAGGTCGAGGGCAGGCAGGTGAAGCGCGGCATCCTGCGCGACTTTCCCACTGATTACCAGGACCGCTTCGGGCGCAAGGTGACCGTGCCCTTCGAAGTACTGGAAGTAAAGCGCGACGGCCGGCCCGAACCGTTCACGGTCTCGCGGCAGGCCAACGGCGCGAGCGTGCGCATCGGCAATCCGAACCTGATGCTTCCGCACGGCCCGCACCGGTACGAGATCGCCTACCGGACCAGTTTCCAGCTGGGCTTTTTCGAGGACCACGACGAGCTGTACTGGAACGTCAACGGCAACGGCTGGACCTTCGCCATCGACCAGCTCGCCGCGGAGGTCAGCGTGCACCCGGACATCCCGGCCGACCGGATCAAGGTCGAGGCCTACACCGGGCCCTTCGGCGCCACGGGGCGCGACTACGAGGCCCGCGCGCTCGAGGGCGGCGCGCGCTTTCGCACCACGCGCAAGCTCGGGCCGCGCGAGGGCCTGACCATCGTGGTCATGTTCCCGAAGGGCTACATCGCCGCGCCTACGCTGCGCGACAAGCTCGGCCGCTGGCTGAAGGACAACCTCGGCGAAGCCTTCGGCGCCGCGGGCCTGCTGCTGCTGCTCGGTTTCCTGTACTGGCGCTGGGCCGCGGTAGGCCGCGACCCGCGCGCGGCGCCGCTCTTTCCGCGCTACGAGGCGCCGGAGGGGCTCGGTCCCGCCGGAGTGCGCTACCTCGACAAGATGGCCTGCGACGACCGCTGCTTCGCCGCCGCGCTGCTCGGCCTCGGTCAGCGCGGCTACCTGCGCATCCAGGAGAGCGGCGGGGCGTACGTGCTGGAGCGAGTGACGCAGAAGCCGATGGACTGGCTGCCCGGCGAGACGGTGGTCGCGGTGCTCGCGCCGCCCACCGGCGAGCGCGTGATCGGCGCGAGCTACGACCCGGCGGTGCAAACGGCGCGCGCCGCACTGGCCGGCGCGTTGCACCGCTACTTCGGCGAGCGGCTTTTTTCGCGCAACCTCGGCTCGCAGTTCATGGCATGGGGGCTCTCGGCAGTCACGCTCGTGGCGATGTGGGCGCTCGATGCCGCGGTAGTCGTCATGATCTTCGCCGCGATCGTCATGGCGATCGCACTGGTGGCTGCCTGGAAGCTACTGCCGGCCTATACGGCGGAAGGTCGCCGCCTGGACGACCAGATCGAGGGCCTGCGCCAGTACCTGTCGGTGGCCGAGGGCGACGATCTCTCGCGACAGAAAATGCCGCCGCGCACCAAGGAGGAATTCGCCAAATTTCTCCCCTACGCGGTGGCGCTGGAGGTGGAGCAGACCTGGGCCGACGCGTTCGCCAGGGTGCTGGGTGCCGCCGCGCTTGCCGAGGCAACCACCGGCTACTACTCCACCAGCAGCAGCGGCTCGACGTCCTTCGGCTCATCCTCCGGCGGCGCGCGCAGCTTCGCGGGCTCGATCGAGAACATGGGCCGCACCATCAGCGCGGCCTCGACGCCGCCGGGCTCGAGCTCCGGCTCGAGCGGCGGCTCGGATTTCGGCGGCGGCAGCAGCAGCAGCGGCGGCAGCAGCGGGGGCGGCGGTTCCTCGGGCGGCGGGGGCGGTGGCGGTGGCGGCAGCGGGTGGTAAGCTGCGCACCTTTTTTTCAGGAAAAGACTCATGAGCCTTTCCAAGCCTGCGCCGCGGCGCCATCTGCACACCCGCACCATCCGCTGCGAGGGCTATCAGCGCGACGACGGCCTCTTTGACATCGAGGCGAGCATCGTCGACCAGAAGACCTACGCCGTGGACGAGCCCTACCGCGGCCACCGCCCCGCGGGCGCGCACGTGCACGATATGCAGTTGCGCCTGACGCTTGACAGGCAGATGACAGTGCGCGGCATCGAGGTCACCACCAACCATGCGCCCTACGACGCCTGCCCGAGCGTGGCGCCGGGCTACCAGGCGCTGGTGGGCGCGAAGGTCGGCGGCGGCTGGCGCAAGGCGGTCACCGAGGCGGTGGGCCGCACCAAGGGCTGCACGCACATCACCGAGCTGCTGCTGCCGGCAGCGACCGTCGCCTTCCAGACCCTGGGCAGCTGGCCCAAGGATGCGCCGGTGGCGACCGAAGCGCACCCGGACCAGGCGCCGAGGAAGCCGTACTTCATCGACGGTTGCAAGGCCTGGGCGTCCGACGGGCCGGTGGTGCAGCGCCTCTTTCCGCTGCACTACCGCCCCCGCGCCTAGGGCGCCGCGCTATACTTGCGCGTCCGACTTCACGGGAAATTTGCATGGCCAAGGAAGAGATGCTCGAGATGGAAGGCGTGGTGCAGGAAGTCCTGCCCAATACGCAGTTCCGCGTCGAGCTCACCAACGGCGCGAGCGTGCTCGCCTACGCCGGGGGCAAGGTGGTCCGGCATCGCATCCGCATTCTCGCGGGCGACCGGGTCAGCCTGGAAATGTCCCCCTACGATCTGACGCGCGGGCGCATCAGCTTCCGGCACAAGGACGAGCGGCCGGTCGCCGCGCCGGTCCGCCGCCCGCAGTTCAAGAAGCGCTGAACCTGGCCCCCGCGTTCGCGGGGAAGACGTCACTCGACGTCACTTGCAGTTCTCCATGTCTTCGGCGGTCATTACCGGCTTGTAGACGCAAGGCTCCTTCTGCATGCCGAGCTTGCGCTCGGGCGTGGCGTTGACCGAGCCGACTACCGGCGCGCCGCGCGCTGCTGCCGCGGGCTTCTGCGCTCCCGCCGGCGCGATCGCCGCGGGCTTCTGGCCCGCCTTCTGCGCGGCCGGGGCGGCAGGCGGCGTCGCAGTTCCCCCCGCCGACTGCATGCTGGGGGGCGGCACGTTGCTCCACTCGGCCGCGGCGACCTTCCATTCGCCGCGCTCGAGCGCCATGCGCACGTTGCCCCACAGCGTCTCGGATTTGGCGTCGAGCACCGAGCCGCCCGGGCCGCGCAGCAGCAGGCGCGCGCTCTGGCCGTCCGGCGCCACGTTCTTGTACAGCAGCGAGAAGGCGCGCGGCATCTGCGCGCCGATCGCCTTCACCACCGCTTCGCGCTGCGCCACCGGCAGGCCGGAGATTTCCGCGCGCGTGCGTGCAATCGCGGTGTCCATGACCACCTGCAGGTCGCCCGCCACCACCGCGCGGTGGAACCGGGCATAGACCGCGTCGGGCTGGTCCGCGGCCGACGCCGGCAGCGCGGCGAGGAGCAGGAGCAATGCGGCAGCGATGATTCTCATGGCGGCCTCCTTCGCTATAGTATGCCGCATGCTGACGGCAGCTAGGCGCGCGGCGCTCGCCGTCCTCGCGGCCTGGATCGTCCTCGGGCCGGCCGCGCTCGCCGCGGATCGCAGGCAATGGCTGCGGCTGGAATGCGGCTACGCGCCGCATGCCAACAACGACGGCGACAGCTTCCATGTGCGCTGCGGCGCCGAGGAATTCGTGCTGCGCCTGTATTTCGTCGATGCCGCCGAGACCAACCTCCTGTACCCCGAGCGCGTGCGCGAGCAGGCCGAGCACTTCGGCGCGAGCATCGACGACACGCTCAGGGCCGGGGCGCGGGCGCGCAGCTACGTGCGCGAGACGCTGCGCGGGCCGTTCACGGTGACCACGCGCAAGGCTTCGGCGCCCGGCCGCGCGAAGGATCCGCGCTACTACGGGATGGTGGAAGTGGGCGGCCGGAGCCTCGACGAGATGCTGGTGCTGCAGGGCCTCGCCCGCGCGAAGGGCGTCGCCGCCGGCATCCCCGGCGAGAAAGCGGGCGCGCGCGCAAGGCGCCTGCGGTTGCTGGAGGAGCAGGCAAAGCGCAAGGGCCACGGCTTGTGGGCGACGGCACGGAAATAGCCGCGCGCTTCCTGATCTGGATCAATCTTTCGCGCGCACGGCGATTGACTTTGCGCGCGCAAGGCGTACATTGAAACCGCGTTCGCAGGGCTTCCGGGCTACCGGGACAACCCACGGGATTCCCGGCTACCGTCGGGATACCGGGCCCAGGCGGACGCCAATGCGGCAAATGGCCGCAGCAGGTAAGCGTCAATCGACGCCGGCGGTGAAATTCCGCCACCCGGCCCCGCTTCCACGCGGGGCCTTTAATTTGGTGAAGATGAGACCTCAAGCACTGATCATCGCCGCGATCTCGCTGGCTGCGACCCCCGCTCTTGGCCAGGACCTGGGGCCCGCCGGGAGGGATGTCTACGAGGTCGCTTGCGCGCGCTGCCATGCCAAAGGCGAGGGCGGCGCGCCGAAGCTGGGCGACCGCGCGGCCTGGGCAAAGCGGTCGGCGCAGGGCATCGACAGCCTTACGCGCGAGGCGCTCGAGGGCATCCGCAACATGCCCGCGCACGGCGGCGACACGAGCCTGAGCCACGTGGACATCCGCCGCGCGATCGTCTTCCTGATCAACCAATCGGGCGGCAAGTGGCCCGAGCCTCGCTCGCCCCGCGAACCGTCCGGCCCGCTCACCGGGCCGCAGGTGGTGCGCATGCAATGCGGCCAATGCCACGATGCGGGTTTCGCGAATGCGCCGCGCACGGGCGATCACGCCGCGTGGCTGCCCTATCTCAGGCTCGGCATGGACGCGGCGGTGCGCAAGGTCGTGCAAGGGCACGGCGAGATGCCGCCGCGCGGCGGCCGCCCCAGCCTGACCGACGACGAGATCCGCAGCGCGATCGTCGCGATGGCGAGCCGGCCGCGCCGGTAGCCGGAGAATCCGGAGCCAGGACCCGATTTCAGGGGCGCAGCATCCCGGGCGAGAGGTAGCGGCGGCGCCAGTCTTCGAAGGAAAGCGCGTCGGCCGCCTCGATGCGCCGCTGCTCGGCGAGCGATTCGCGCGCCAGCTCCTCGAAGCGGCGCAGCGCCTCGTCGGCAACGGGCTGCGCGGCGAAGGCCGCGCGGTGCGCGCGCGACTGCGCGAGGGCGAAGGCGGTATAGGAGTTGCCGTGCTCCTCGGCCATTTCCTCCAGCACGCGCGCCGAAGGCGTGAGGGCGGGCTCGGCGAGCATGGCCGCGGCAGCGGCATGCGCCTCGGCGTAGGCGCCGCCGCCGAAGGCGGCATCGAGCTCGGCGGCGAGCGGCGCGCACTCGGCGAGCAGCCGCCCGGCCCATTCCTTGAGCGCCACCTCCCGCGCGCCGCGCGCAAGGCGCAGGCCCGGCTCGCGGCCGCGCGCCGCGACCTTCTCCTGGTTGCGGCCGATGGCGGCGAGTTCGGCGGGCGTGTCGGGCGGGCTCTCGGCGCGCAGGCAATGCAGCAGGAACACGTCGAGGAAGCGGCACACCGGCGCGGCGATGCCGATGGGCGCGAAGGGGTCCAGGTCCATCAGACGCACTTCCACGTATTCCACGCCGCGCTCCCTGAGCGCGTGCAGCGGCCGCTCGCCCGAGCGGATCACGCACTTGGGGCGGATCTTGCCGTAGAACTCGTTCTCGATCTGCAGGAGCGCGGTCGAGAGCTGCCGGTACTCGCCGTCGGGGCCCTGCACGCCGATTTTCTCGTAGGCGGGCCAGGCCCGCGTCATCGCGTCCTCCAGCGCCGCCGCGTAGGACTCCAGGTCGTTGCAGCTCGCGACAATCGAGGCCTGCGCTTCGCTCTGGTAGCCGAGTCGCCCCATGCGCAGGGTAGTCGCATGCGGCAGGTAAAGGGTGCCTGGGCGCAACTCCCGCAGGCCGTGGGCGCGGCCCGCGACGAAGCTCGAGCACACCGCGGGCGAAGCGCCGAACAGGTAGAAGAGCAGCCAGCCGTGCCGCCGGAAATTACGGATGAGCGAAAAGTATTCGGTGTTGCCCAGGCCCGGCAGCGACCAGTTGTAGTGGATGCCGCTGATCGCCTGCATGCGCCGGCCGTAGCGGTTGGCGAGGCCGACGCGGTAGATGGTCTTCGCGCGGCCGATGTTCGAGCTGCCGTATTCCCCGATCGGGATGGCGTCGTCGGCGGGCAGGCCGCAGGGCATGCTCGCGCCCCACAACAGCTCATCGCCGATGGCGCGGTAGACCGCCTGGTGGATCTGCGTGAGTTCTTCCAGGCAGCCTTCCGCGGCGGCGTGCGGGCCGGTGATCAGCTCCAGCTGCGACTCGCTGAAGTCGGTGGTGATGTGCGGGTGCGCGAGCGCCGAGCCGAGCGCGCGCGGGTGCGGCGTCGCGGCGAGCCGGCCGTCGGGCCGCACGCGCAGCGACTCCTTCTCGATGCCGCGCAGCATTCCCCGCAGCGCTGCGGCCCCGCCCATGCGAACCTCCTCCGAATCGCGGATTTTTCTGGACTATAACCGCATTGCCGCCCATGCCGACGTCCCGCTCCCAGCCCGGTTCGCAGCGCCACTTCCGCCTCGGCATCCTCGCATTCTCGCTCGCGCTCGCCTACGGAATCTGGTACGCCTACGGCGTGATCCTGGTCGCGCTGCTGCGCGAGTACGGCTGGAGCCGCTCGGTGCTGGCGGGCGCCTTCTCGGTTTTCACGATGGTGCACGGGCTCGCGCACCCGCTGGTCGGGCGGCTGTGCGACCGCTTCCGCCCGCAGGGGCTGATGGCGGCCGGGGGCTGCCTCATCGGCGCGGCGCTGTGGGCCTGCAGCAGCATCGCTTCGCCGTTCGAACTGTACCTGCTGTTCGGCGTGTGCACCGCGGTCGCGGTCTGCATCGCCGGCTGGACGCCGGCGCTGGTGCAGGTGCAGCGGGAATTTCCCGACCGCCTCGGCCTGGCGCTCGGTATCGTCAGTTCCGGCGTCGGCCTGGGCATGCTCCTCGTCGTGCCGCTCGCGCAGTTCCTCATCGACGCTTACGGCTGGCGCGTCGCTTTCCGCGTGCTGGGTGCGCTATGCGCGGTGTGGATCGTGCCCGCATCGCTCTACCTGCTGTGGCACCCTGTCGCGCGCGGCGCGCCGCCGCCGACGGCGGCGGCGGCGCTGAGAGACCCGCCGCCCGCGACCTCGCTCGCCGAAGTCCTGCGCGGGCAGCCGTTCCGGCTCCTGCTGGCGGTGTTCTTTCTCGGCAATTTCTGCTCGCAGACCCTGCACGTGCACCAGGTGGCCTATTTCGTGGACCTGGGCGTGCCCGCGATCGTCGCGGCGTCGGTGGTCAGCGTGGTGGGCATGGCGAGCATCGCCGGCAAGACGGGCGGCGGCTGGCTTTCCGATCGCGTCGGGCGTGAGCCGGTCTTTCTCGCCGGCATCGGCGTGATGCTCGCCGCCGTGGCGTCGCTTGCGGCGATGTCCGCACCGCCCGCGTACTGGGCGATCTACGGCTACGCGGTGCTGCTGGGTCTCGGATACTCGGTGACTGCGGCGCTGGTGCCGGCGATGGTCAGCGACCGCTTCGGCGGCCCGCACTTCGGCACCATCGTCGGCCTGGGGCTGCTGAGCAGCGCGCTCGGCAGCGCGGTCGGACCCTGGACCGCGGGCATGCTCTTTGACGGCACCGGCAGCTACCTGATCGCGTTCCTCCTCGCGGGGGCCGCGGGCCTCGCGGCGGGAATCGCCGTCTGGCGCGTGCGGACGCTGCGCCTGCGCGGCTAAAAGGGGACAGACCCCATTTTTCTCATCTGGCCGGGGTTCGGCGGTAAGATTTTCCGCATGAGCGGAATGAAAAGCGTGCTCCGCGTCGCGGCCTTCGGCTGGGCCTGCGTTGCCCTCGTGTCGGGCTGCGCGACTAACACCATTACCGGCCGCAGCCAGCTGATGATGGTCTCGGAGGAAAGCGCCATCAAGGGCTCGGCCTCGGCCTACAACCGCATGATCGGAGGCCTGTACCAGAAGGGAAAGGTCGAGACCGGCACGCCGCGCGCCGAGCGCGCGAAGGAGATCACCGACAGGCTGATCGCGCAGGCGGTGCGCTTTCGCGCCGATTCGGCATCCTGGCAGTGGGAGCTGCAGGTGATCCAGGATCCGAAGGTCAACGCCTTCTGCATGGCCGGCGGCAAGATGGCCATCTACACCGGCTTCTGGGACAAGCTGCGCGCGACCGACGACGAGATCGCCGCGGTGATGGGCCACGAGATCGGCCACGCGCTCGCCAGCCACACGCGCGAGAAGATGTCGGTGGACCTCGCCGCGAAGATGGGGGCGATGGTGGCGGCGGCGGTGCTCTCGCGCAGCGACCCTTCCGCCTTCGCGCGCAACGCCGACGCGCTGCAGGGCGCGGCCGCGGTCGCGGTGACGCTGCCCAACAGCCGCGAGGCCGAGACCGAGGCCGACCAGATTGGCATCGAGCTCGCGGCACGCGCGGGGTTCGACCCGCGCGGCGCGGTGACGCTGTGGGAAAAGATGCGGAAGATGGGCGGCGGCATGCCCGAATTCCTCTCCACCCACCCCGCGCACGAGACGCGCATCCAGAACCTCTCGGCGCTCGTGCCGAAGGTCGACCCGCTCTACCAGCTGGCGAAGGCGGGCAAGCCCACCGACGGTATTCCGTCCTTCGTGGGCGCCGGGGCGAAAACGAATGCCGCCGAGCGCGAGGCCTACGCCGCCAAGGTCGCGGCGCAGCCCGACGCCATGAGCTTCGTCTCGTCGCCCTTCGAGCAGTTCCGCCGCGGCGAGACCGTGCTCGATTGCCAGCTCGCCTGCCTGGTGTCCTACGGCATCCACCGCGGGGACTGGAAGAAGCTGTACGAGAAAAAGGCCTGGCGCGACCTCGCGGTGGGCGTGCTGCAGGTGGGGTACCTCAACGACCTGTCCTACTTCCTCCTTGCCGAGGCCGCGGCCGGCATGAGCCTGCCCGGAGCCGCGCGCGCCTACTATCAGCGCGCGCTCCAAGCCGCGCAGGCGGGCAAGACCTGTGGGGGCGGCCTCGCCGACACCTGCGAAGGCATCGAGGTCACGCGCCTCACGCAGAACGCGCTGCGGTAAATGGGGACAGACCCCATTTTTCTCATTTACGCCGTGGCTGGAATTCCCCGATGAGGCTGCGGATGCACGAAAACTCGCTCTTCGCGATCCTGCTGCGCGCGCCGTGGTGGGTGAGCGCGCTGGTGACCGCGGGGATCTTCGCCGCAGCGCGGGCGCTGCTCCCCGCGAAGTACGAGGCTTTCGCGTTCTTCCTCGCGCTACCGACCGGCGTGATCGCGCTGGTGGCCGGCTGGCGGCAGGTCCGCGCCCCCAGCGCCGCGAGCGTCGATGCCGCGATCGGGCGCCTGCGCGCGATGTCCTGGGAGAGCTTCGCCGCCGCGCTCGACGAAGGCTTTCGGCGCGACGGCTACGCGGTGACGCGCGGTCGGGGCGCCGCCGACTTCGAGCTGGAAAAGGGCGGACGGATCGAGCTCGCCGCGGCCAAGCGCTGGAAAGCCTCGCGCACCGGCATCGAGCCGCTGCGCGAGTTGCACGCCGCGGGCGAAGCGCGCGAGGCCGCGTGCCTCTACCTGTGCGCCGGCGAGATCACCGGGGCCGCGCGCGCCTTCGCCGCGCAGAAGAACATCCGGCTCGTCGAAGGCCCGGAGCTCGCCCGCCTCGCCGAAGCCGGCGCGCGCCTCAGAACAGCGAGCGCGCGAGCTTTTTGCGGTATTCGGAGACGAGATCGGCGTCGTTCGCGGCGAGGCTGAAGATGGCGAGCATCTGCTTTCTCGCCTCGCCGTCCTTCCAGTCCTTCGCGCGCGCAACGATCTCGAGCAGCTCCTCCAGCGCCTCGCGCCAGCGCTTCGCGCCCGCGCAGAGCGCCGCGAGCGCAAGCCGCGCCTCGTAGTCCTTCGGGTCGGCGGCGATGCGCGCCTTCAGCTCTGCTTCGCCCGCGCCCGACGTGTCCGCGCGCGCGTAGGCGATGCCCTGCCGGAGCGCCTCGACCCGCGCGTCCCAGTCCGGGTCGGGCCGCACGGCGGCGAGCTCGCGCTCGGCTTCGTCCGGCCGCCCGGCCGCGAACGCGGCTTCGGCGCGCGCGAGCGCGAGCTCCGAGGCCGAGGGCAGCAGCTTCTCGAAGAACGCGCGCACCTGCCCTTCGGGCAGTGCGCCCATGAACTGCGCGGCCGCCTGCCCACCCTTGAACGCGATCACGTTCGGGATCGAGCGGATGTTGAACGCGGCGGCCAGCTCCTGGTTTTCGTCCGAGTTGACCTTGACCAGCTTCACGCGCCCGGCGAACTGCGCCGCCACCTTCTCCAGGACGGGCGTGAGCGCCCGGCACGGTCCGCACCAGGGCGCCCAGAAATCCACGACGACGGGAATGGTCTTCGAGGCCTCGAGGACCTCGGCTTCGAAGCTTGCGGTGGTGGCGTCCATAGCAGGAAAATGGGGTCGGATTCGATTTTCCCAACCAGTCCCGCTGGAACGGCCGATCTGGCGAAAAATCGACTCCGACCCCATTTTCCCATGCCCGCCGGCTACCGCGAGCAGGCGCTGAAGATCCTCCCGTGGATCTGCGCCCGCTGCGCGCGCGAGTTTCCCGCCGCGCGCCTCAGGGAACTCACCGTGCACCACAGGGACGGCAACCACCACCACAACCCGCCGGATGGCTCCAACTGGGAGCTGCTCTGCATCTACTGCCACGAGAACGAGCACGCGCGGTACGAAGATGCAAAGGCGGGCGGTGGCGGCGAGCGGCCGGGCGGCAAGCCCGCCACCCACAAGCCCCTCGCCGGACTCGCCGAGCTGGTGAAGAAAAGGAAATAGGGGACAGTCCCCGTTTTTCTCGCCTCCGGCCATGCCCCTCAGCCCGCAGCTGCGCGCCGCCTACGAGAACGCCCGCTACGTCGTCTACGACGACCGCGAGCCGATCCTGCGCATCGGCGAGCCCTGCCCCGAGCTCGACGAGCTGCTCGAAGACGAGGGCGCCGAGGCCGCCGCCTTCCTCACCGCGTTCAACCCGGGCGGCGTGCGGCGCGCGGACCAGGAGAACTACCACGCGCTCGGCGAGCTCATGGAGCTGCTCGACAAGGGCCCCTACACCTGCTTCGTCGGCGAGGGCAACGATCCCCGGGACGAGTGGCCCCACGAGCCCAGCTTCCTCGTCGTCGGCATCCCGCGCGAAGAGGCCGAGGCGCTCGGGCGCCGCTTCGGCCAGCTCGCCATCGTCTACGCGCGCAAGGGCGAGCCGCCCGAGCTGGTCGAGCTGGACTGAGCGCCCGCACCGCGCGCCGGGCGGCCGGTCTGGCGCGCGGGCCGCAATCGGTGCGAAGATGACGCGGCGATGGGTCTCTTCGATGCCTTCCGGAAAAAGCCGGCCGACACCGCCCCGGCCGCGGCGTCCGGCGGGTTGCTGGGCGCGCTCGTCCAGCGCCACGGGCTCAAGCCCGCCAAGCCGCCGCCCGAATCGGCGCTGTCGGGCACCTGGTGGGCGCAGCCCCCTGGCAACGGCCTGTCGCTCGCCTTCCTCGCGCGCGGCGCGGACGTCGTCGCCTTCCTCGGCGAGCCGGTGGAAATCACCGAGATCTACCTCGCGCGCGCGCCCGCGGGCGAGTTCCGCCTCGGCGCCGGCAGCGAATCGGACTTCCCGCAGCTGCGCCTGCCCGCGGTGCGGGCGGGCCTTGCCAGGCTCTCGGCCGCGGTGAAGGAATTCCAGCTCTTCGAGAACCGCGCCGGCGTCGCGCTGCAGTTCGCCGCGGGCGCTACCGCCGAGGAGGTGGCGCAGGACCTCGCCACCGCGCGCGAACTCCTCGTCGCGTTCGGGAAGAAGTAATCTCCCCGGCGCTTAGCCGCCGCCGCGGCTCCTCGGCTGCCGCCGGGGCGCATACAGACCGCTTACTGATTGCCTACAGGTGGAGAATCGGGGTCAGGTCGGTTTTCCACGCGGATCGCAGCCAAGCGTTGATTTGGAAGACAATTGACTCCGACCACTTCTTCAGCCCCCATGCCCCGACCCATCCTCGACGAAACCCGCATCCACCCCGCGATTCGCGACAAGGTGGCCACCAACCGCATGGACTACGTGCGCGAAGTCCAGGCCGCGATCGCCGCGCACGCGGTGGTGGTGGTCGGCATGCGCCAGAATCCGATGCCGAAGAAGGCGCGCCGCGCGCTCCAGGCCGCCGGCATCGCGCACCACTACCTCGAGTACGGCAGCTACCTCTCCGAGTGGCGCAAGCGCAACGCCCTCAAGATGTGGACCGGCTGGCCGACCTTCCCGATGGTCTTCGTCCAGGGAACGCTGGTGGGCGGCGCGGAGGACGTCGTCCGCCTGATCGAGAGCGGCGAGCTGAAGAAAATGCTGTAAATGGGGACAGACCCCATTTTTCTCATTGCGCGATCGTCGGGTACGCTGCGAGCGCGCGGGTTCGCCGGACACCTTGTCTCTGGCCATATGGCCATGTAGCATTCGCAAATGGACATTTCGGTCACCGAGCTGAAGCAGCGCTGCCTCGAGGTCGTGCGCGAGGTCGAGCGCACCGGCAGGCCCGTCGCCATCACGCGGCGCGGGCGCCTGGTGGCGCAGCTCGAGCCGGCGCTGCCCGCCGGCGCCGCAGCGCGCGGCAAGCCCTGGGAGCGCATGCGCGGCCGCGGCAGGTGGCTCGCGGGTCCCGGCGAAACCTTCGTCGCGGAGGAGGACATCCAGGGTCTTTGATGGCGGTGCTCCTCGACACCCACGTGTGGGCGTGGTGGTCGCTGGGCGATGCGCGCCTGCGCGCCCGCGAGCGCGACGCGCTCGACCGCCTCGCCGGCCGGCGGGCGCTGCGGCTTTGCGCGATCAGCCTGTGGGAGGCGCAGATGGCGTTCGCCAAGGGGCGGCTGCAGCTCGCGGACCCGTTCGAGACCTGGCTGCGCGCCGCCGCATCGCCCGAGGTGGTGGAAATCGTCCCGGTCGACCTGCGCGTGGCGCTCGCGCTCAACGCCCTGCCGGGGGGCCTGCCGTACGATCCCGCGGACCGGCTCATCGCAGCCGCGGCGCGCGCGCACGCGCTCCCGCTCGCCACGCACGACGGCGTCATCCGCCGCTCGCGCGCGGTGCGCCTGTGGCGGCCTTGAGCGCGAATCCAGGCTCGCCTTGAAAGAACCCCGCCTCTCGCACAACGTCTACGTCGTCGAGCTTGACCCCGCTGTCTTGAGAATCCGCCGCTTCCGCGCCCGCAACCCGAACTACGTGAAGGGCATGCCCTGCGTCTACGTCGGCATGACGGGCCTGCCGCCCGGCGAGCGCTTCCAGAACCACAAGGCGGGCGTGAAGGCGAACTGGTTCGTCAAGCGCCACGGCAAGGGCCTGCTGCCGGAGCTGTTCGAGCACCTCAATCCGATGCCGTACGAGGCGGCGCAGAAGATGGAGCAAGAGCTGGCCGATGAGCTGCAGGAGAGGGGCTGGGGGGTGTGGCAGGCGTAGCTCGCCGGGGACGGCTTGGCCGCGAATTGACCACTAAATTGACCATAGGCATAATTGCGCTCATGAAGACCCTCCAGGCCTCGCAATTCAAGGCGCAGTGCCTTGCGCTGCTCGACGAAGTCGCGCGCACCGGCGAACCGGTCCTCGTCACCAAGCACGGCCGGCCGCTCGCCGAGCTGCGCCCGCACCGCAAGCCGCGCGCGAAATCCCTCTTCGGCCTGCACAAGGACAAGATAAAGATCAAGGGCGACATCATCTCGCCCATCGGCACGGAGCTCTGGGAAGCGCTCAAGTGATCGTGCTGGACACGCACGTGCTCGCCTGGGCGAGCGCGGGCGACCGCAAGCTTGGCCGCAAGGCGCGCTCGCTCATCGACCGGCTCTGGGCTCGGGGGGAGGCCGCCGCGTGCGCATTGTCGTTCTGGGAGGCGGCGCTTTTGCATGCGCGCGACAGGCTTGATATCCGAATGGCGCCCGGCGAATGGCGCGCCGAGCTGCTCGCCGCCGGGCTCATCGAGCTGCCGGTCGACGGCGACGCCGGCATCCGCGCAGTCGGGCTGGGCGGCCTGCCGAGCGACCCGGTCGACCGCCTGATCGTCGCCACCACGCTCGGCCGCGGCGCCGAGTTGATGACCGCCGACGAGCGCCTGCTCGCCTGGCAGCATCCGCTCGTCCGGCACGACGCGAGGTCCTAGTCCTGCGCTTCTGGCAGGCCGGGCGCCAAGGGAGGAATCCTGGACCGCACCGAGCGCTTCTACAAGATCGACCAGCTCCTGCAGGGCGGGCGCGCGATTGCGTTCGTGAAGCTGCAGGAGGCGCTCGGCGTCTCGCGCGCGCAGCTGAAGCGCGACCTCGCCTATATGCGCGAGCGCCTGTACGCGCCGATCGAGTACGACCGCGACGCGAACGGCTACCGCTTCGGCAAGCCCGCCGCGGGGCCGCGCTACGCGCTCCCGGGGCTGTGGTTCTCGGCCGCCGAGATCCACGCGCTCCTTACCATGCAGCAGCTGCTGGAAAACCTGCAGCCGGGCCTCCTCACCCCGCACGTGAAGCCGCTGCTGGCGCGCTTCAACGCCATTCTCGGCTCGGGCGACCACTCGCACGAGGAGGTCGCGCGCCGGGTGCGCGTGCTGCACCTCGCGGCGCGCGAGCTGAAGGAGGGAAATTTCGCGGTGGCCGCGCAGGCGACGCTCAAGCGCCGGCGCCTGAAGCTTCGCCACTACAACCGCATGGAAGACCGCGAGACCGAGCGCGTCATCTCGCCGCAGCGGCTCGTGCACTACCGCGACAACTGGTACGTCGATGCCTGGTGCCACCTGCGCGAGGACCTGCGCAGCTTCGCCGTGGACGCGATCCGCTCGATCGAGCTGCAGGTGGAGCGCGCGCGCGAAGTCCCGAAAGCCGAACTCGACGAGTATCTCAAGAGCGGCTACGGCATCTTCGCCGGCAAGCGCGTGACCTGGGCAAAGCTCCGGTTCTCGCCGCTCGCCGCGCGCTGGGTGGCGGCGCAGACCTGGCATTCGCGGCAGAAGGGCACAGTGCAGCCAGACGGCGCCTACCTCCTCGAAATCCCATATGCCGACGATCGCGAGCTGCTGATGGACATCCTCAAGTACGGCCCCGACGTGGAAGTCCTCGAGCCCGCGGCGCTGCGCCGGCGGGTCGCCGAGCAACTCGGAGCGGCGCTGAAGCAATACTAAATGGGGACAGACCCCATTTTTCTCATTTAGCCGCCGGCACCTGCGCCAGGCTCAC
>JADLES010000092.1 GCA_020845995.1 Burkholderiales bacterium
GGGCTGTTCTCCTACCCGCTCATCCGCTCCTCCGCGCTCAACCTGCGCGCGCACGCCGGCGGCGAAGTGCGCAAGCTCGAAGACCGCGTCGACGCGATCTCTACCGTGACCCACAAGAAAGCGAAACTCGCCCAGTTCGGATTCTCGGGCGAGGCGCGCGACGATTTTCTCGCCGGCGGGCTGACTTCGTTCCAGGCGCAGGTCACGGGCGGCCGGCTGTCGCTCCAGTCGCCCGGCCTGGAGGCGATCGACGCGGCGGGACCGAACACGCAGGGCGGCTATGCCAAGCTGGTGGCCGGCTTCTACCGCCTGCAGGGGCTGAGCGAGGACTGGCGGCTCGGCGTGAGTTTCCTCGGCCAGTGGGCGCGCGACAATCTCGATTCGTCCGAGAAGATGTCCGTGGGCGGGCTCGCCGGCGTGCGCGCCTACCCGGTGGGCGAGGCGCCGGGCGATGAAGCGATGATTCTCCAGCTCGAACTTCGGCACCAGGGATTCCCGGTCCTCGCGGGGCAGCTCTCGCCGTTCGGCTTCTTCGATGCCGCGCGCTCGCACATCTTCCACAAACCCTTCGACGCGCAACCGGGAAAGAACCTGCGCGAAATGTCCGGATACGGGGTCGGCGTGGAGTGGTTCGCCGCCGGATATGGGTTCGTGCGCGCCTGGTACGCGCGCAAGGCGGGCTCCTACGATGCGACCGCCGAACCCGACCGCTCGTCGCGGTTCTGGATCCAGACGGGAGTCGCGTTCTGAAAGCGACCGCCCTCCCGAGGAAACATGCGGTCGCTGCCGCGGTGGCGCTCGCGCTCGCGAGCATGGGCGCCGGCGCCCAGCAAGCCGTCCCGGGCGCCACGCTGCCCACCGGCGGCCGCGTCGTAGGCGGTCAGGCGGCCATCAGCCAGTCGGGCGCGACGATGGCCATCCAGCAGTCGAGCGCGCGCGCCGCGATCGACTGGCAGTCGTTCAGCATCGGCGCGCAGGCCTCGGTGGTCTTCCGGCAGCCCTCGGCGAGCTCGATCGCGCTCAACCGCGTGATCGGCGCGGACCCCTCGCAGATCTTCGGCCGGCTCTCGGCGAACGGCCAGGTGTTCCTCACCAACCCGAGCGGGATCCTGTTCGCGCCGGGCGCGCAGGTGGATGTCGGCGGCATCGTCGCCTCCACGCTGCAGATGTCCGCGGACGACTTCATGTCCGGCCGCTACCTGCTGCGCGGCAACGGCACCAGCGCGGCGGTCACCAACCAGGGCACGATCCGCGCGCTGCCCAAGGGCTACGTCGCGCTCATCGCGCCTGCGGTGGTGAACGAAGGCACCATCGAGGCCCCGCGCGGCACGGCGGCGCTGGTGGGCGCGGGCGCCGCGACCGTCGGCTTCATGGCCGACGGCCTGATCCAGATCCGCGTCGACCAGGGGGCGCTCAACGCCGAGGTCGCCAACCGCGGCGCGGTGCGCGCCGACGGCGGCGCCGTGCTCCTCACGGCGAAGGGACTCGGCAGTCTCGGGCGCGCGGTGGTGAACAACAGCGGCATCATCGAAGCGCGCACCGTGGAGAACGTCGACGGCGTGATCCGCCTGGGCGGCGGCACGGTCGAGAACGCGGGCGCAATCCGCGGCGCGAAGGAAATCGCGCTTGCGGGCGACGAAGTGCGCCTGCTGCCGGGTTCCGAAATCACCGCCGCGCCGCAGGGAACGGTGAGCGTCTCCACCCCGGGGCTCGCGGCCCTGCACGGCACGGTGGACGCAGGCACGGGCGGGCGCCTGCAAGTGGATGCCGGCACCGTCATGTCGAGCGGCGTCACGCGCGCCGAAGGCGGCCGGATCAGTCTGAACGCGAGCGCCGTCTATCTCGATGGCCGGGTCGACGCGAGCAGCCCGTCGGCGCCGGGGGGCGCGGTCGAGTTGCGCGCGCGCAGCGTGGACGTGGCAGCGAGCGGCGTCGTCGCCGCCGACGGCACGCAGGGCGGCGACATTCACATCGAGAGCACCGAGGGCGGCCGCGTGCTCGTGTCCGGCGAGCTGAGCGCGCAAGGCAGCGCGGGCGAGGGCGGCCGCATCCGCGCCTCGGCCTGGAACCTGTCGATGCTCGGCGGCAGCGCCGACGCGAGCGGAACCACCCGCGGCGGCCGCATCCTCTTTGGCGGCGGCAGGGGCGGCGACGGCGGCGAAGTGCCGCTCTCCGACCACGCCATGATCTCGCCCGGCTCCCGCTTCCGCGCCCGCGGCGCGCAGGGCGGCGAGATCATCCTCTACGGCAGCAACTCGCTCGACATGTACGGCGACGCCGAAGCGCAGGGCGCCCCCGGCTCGCGCGACGGCGGCTTCATCGAGCTCTCCTCGGCGGGCAGCTGGCGCCTCGCGAGCCAGGCGAAGATCGACGCCGGCCCTGGCGGCACGGTGTTCATCGATCCCAAGAACATCACCATCGACGCCAGCGGCGCGGACGTGACGGGCGCGATCCTGCTCGCGCTGAAGCTCGGTTCCGGCTCGCAGACCTCGAGCGGCCCCGGAGCGCTATCGCTTGCCGACCAGGATCTGTTGGGCTCGTCCGTAGCGTTTTCTGCGGACCGCCTTGCTGTCGGCGCGGAACAGGACGCCACCGGCGGCAGCAATCGAGGCGCGGTCTACCTGTTCGACGGCATCGGTTCCAGCGGCACGATCGGCACGCCGCGCCTGGCTGCGAAGCTCGCCCATGGCAGCGCGCTCGCCTCGGGCGGCGCGAGCGCCACGCTGTTGCTCTCGGACGGCGACAAGTTCGGCCGCAGCGTTGCGCTCGCAGCTGACCGGCTCGCCGTAGGCGCCCCGAACGACGACATCGGCGGTACCGACCGGGGCGCGGTGTATCTCTTCGACAGCCTGGGTTCGAGCGGGGCGCTGTCGATCCCGCGTATGGCGCTCAAGCTCGCGCACGGCACTGCGCTTTCCGGTTCGCCCACGACGCTCGATCTGAGTGGCCCCGAGCCGTTCCTGCTGTTCGGACATGCCGTCGCGCTCTCGGGCGGCTGGCTTGCCGTCAGCGCGCCGGCATCCCAGGGCGGCCAGGCCACGAACAACACGGGAGCCGTCTACCTCTTCGATGGCCTAGGCAGCTCAGGCGCGATCTCGACGCCGCACCAGGCAATCAAACTCGAGCATGGCACGGCCCTGGCGAGCGGCACCCTGTCTATCCCCGCCGGCGGACTGTTCGGCCATTCCGTCGCCTTGCACGCGGACCGTCTTGCCGTGGGTTCGGGCTATGAGGACGGCGGCAGAGGGGCCGTGCGCCTCTTCCATGACCTGGACAACAGCGGCAGCTTGCAGGCACCCCAGCAGCCGATGGTACTCGCGAACGGCACCTCGCTTGACGCGGGCGGCATTGCCGGCAGCTTGTCGCTCAACGTCTCGGATTCTTTCGGGACCTCGGTCTCGCTTTCGGCAGATCGCCTCGCGGTGGGCTCCGGCGGCGACGACACCGGCGGCCAGGACCGGGGTGCGGTGTTCCTCTTCAACAACCTCAACGCGAGCGGCTCGTTCGGCACGCCGCGCCTCCTGTTCAAGCTCGCGGACGGTTCGAGCCTCGCTGCGGGCGGCGCCGCGTCGTCGATCAGCTTGTCGAACGACAGCTACTTCGGGCAGAGCGTGGCCCTCGCGGCCGACCGGCTCGTGGTTGGACAGAACTA
>JADLES010000093.1 GCA_020845995.1 Burkholderiales bacterium
GTTTCCTGGGTTTCGGCGGCGCAGGCAAAGGGGCTTGCCTGCGCGGTTCCCTACTACGGCGGCGGCATGCCCGGCTTCATCAACGAGAAGCCCAAGGTGCCGACGATGTGCCACTTCGGCGAACTCGATCAGTCGCCCACGCTCGCGCAGGCGAAGGAGATCGCCGCCAGGCACCCCGGGATCACCGCGCATTTCTACGCCGGCGCCGGACACGGCTTCAATTGCGACCAGCGCGGCTCCTGGAACGCCGAGGCCGCCCAGCTCGCGCGCGGCCGGACGGTCGAGTTTTTCAGGAGACACCTGGGGTAACGGACCGCAAATACCAGAATCGATGCAACGAGGCTTCGGAACCTCTGGCGTTACGGGTCGCCGACGAATAGCGACCGCCCGGGCCGCACGCGCGTGAATGACACGGGCTTGAAGCCGATGGTCAGTTTCGAGTTCTCCATTCTCAGGCTTGTGAAAGCCGAGCTTTCCAGGGGACCCGTCTCCGGGAAATCCTCGCGAAAATGCGCGCCGCGCGAATCGGTGCGCGCGAGCGCGGCTTGCGCGATCACGCGGCTCACCTGAACGAGGCTCCTCAGGTTCAGCCAGTCGTGCCAGGTGAGATTGAACGCGCGATTGCCGTCTGCGAGCCCCGTTCCCTCCAGTTCTTCATCGAGCGCGTTCAGGTCGGCGAGGGCCGCGCGCAGGCCGGCCGCGTCGCGGATGATGCCGGCCTTCTGCCACATCGTTTCGTAGAGCCCGTCGCGCAGGCGCTCGAGCGAGCCGTGCCGAACTGCCCTTGCCTGGAAGGGTCTTTCACAGGCGGCGATCGCTTCTGTGACGGCTGAAGAGTCGATGTCCTCGAAAGTACGAGACCCAACCCAGGCCGCCATCGCGTCGCCCGCGACGGCGCCGAAAACGGTGGAGTTGGCGACGCCGTTGCCGCCAAGGCGGTTGGCGCCGTGCACGCCGCCCGCGTCTTCGCCGGCGACGAACAGGCCCTCCAGCGCGGTGCTGCAGTCCAGCGCGAATTCCACGCCGCCCATCATGTAGTGCGCCGTGGGCACAACCTCGACCAGGCCGCCCGCAAGGTCGAAGCCGCAGTCGGCGCAGCGCTCGACCATGCCGCGGAACTGCTTTCTTACCTGGTCCTGATCCAGGTGTTGCATCGATATATAGAGCCCGCCATTGGGGCTGGTCCGGCCGGCGCGCATCTCCGCGTACATCGCGCGCGAGACAAGGTCGCGGGTGGCCCGCTCGGCCTTGGGGTCGTACCGCGGCATGAAGCGCTCCTTCGCGCCGTTGAGAAGGTACCCGCCCGCCCCGCGCAATCCCTCCTCCAGCACGGTTCCGGTCATGCGCGTGTGCGTGCCCGCGTAGAGGCCCGTGGGGTGAAACTGCACCATCTCCATGTCGCGCAGCGGCAGCCCGGCGCGCAGCGCCATCGCCAGGCCGTCGCAGCTCTTGTCCCCCGAAGGGGTGTGGTACTTGTACATCGTCGGCCCGCCGCCGGTGGCGAGCAGCACGGCCTTCGCGCGCACGAGCACGTACTCGCCGGCGCGCATGTCGATGAAGAGCACGCCCGCGATCGCGGAATTGTTCCGATTCCTGATCAGCTCGACCGCCCTGAACTCCTCCAGCCGATGGATCTTGCGCGCCCAGACCTGCTCGGCGAGGCGGTTGATGATCTCGATGCCGGTGAGGTCGCCCTTGTGCACCGTGCGGTCGAAGGTCTGCCCGGCGAATGCCTTCTGGTGCACCGTGCCGTCCGGGTTGCGATCGAAGAAGCAGCCGAGCTCGTTTTCCAGTTCTTTGATTCTTTCAATCGATAAAACAACCAGTTTCCAGGCAAGCTCCTGGTCGGGCAGCCACTTGCCGCCCTCGATGGTGTCCATGAAGTGGCGCTCGACCGAATCCTCCTTCGCGAGCGCGACGTTGTAGCCGCCCTGCACCATGCGCGTGCAGCCGCATTTGCCGAGCAGGCCCTTCACCGCCACCGTGATGGCGAGAGCGGGATTCGCCTTGTGCGCGTGCAGCGCGGCGAAGAGGCCCGCGCCCCCCGAGCCGAGGATCAGGATGTCGGTGTCGAGGGTTTTCGCAGCCATTGCACGAGCAGCACCGTCGCCACCAGGGCAAAACCGATCGCGTCGAACATCGCCTTCGGATACACCAGCAGGAATCCCGCGACGATCAGCATCCAGCGCTCCGCGAGACTGGTGCGCCTGAGCAGCCAGCCCTGCAGCCCGCCCGCGAGCGCCACGATGCCGATGGCGGCGGTCAGGGTCACCAGCGCGACCGCGCCCCAGTCGGCGTTGCCGAGCGTCTTGAACGAGCCCGTGAGCAGCAGCCCCGTTCCGCCCGGGTCGAGCACGAACATGAACGGCACGAGGAACGCAGGCGCGGTGTACTTCCAGCACTGCAGCGTGGTCTTGTACGGGTCGCCGCCGGTGATCGCCGCGGCCGCGAACGGCGAAAGCGCGGTCGGCGGCGAAACCTCCGACAGCACCGCGTAGTAGAAGATGAACATGTGCGCCGCGAACTGCGGCACCTTGAGCGCGATCAGCGCCGGCGCGGCGATCACCGCGCAGATGATGTAGCTCGCGGTCACCGGCACCGCGAGGCCGACGATCCAGACGATGAGCGCGGTGTAGATCGCGGTGAGCAGCAGCGAGTTGCCGGCGTAGGCGAGCACGATCGAGCTGAACTTGAGGCCCAGGCCGGTGAGCGTCACCACGCCGACGATGAGACCCGCCCCGGCGCAGGTCGCCGCCACGTTGAGCACCGCGCGCGACCCGCCCTCGAGGGCCTTGATGAGTCCCGAGCCCGCCAGGCCGCGCCAGAACGGGATCTTGCCGCGCAGCAAGTCGTAGGACAGCAGCGCGCAATCCCGGTGCAGGAAGCTCGTGACCAGGGCCACCGCGGTCGCCCAGAACACCGACAGCTCGGGCGAGAAGCCCATCAGCATGAAGGCGACGATCGAGACCAGCGACAGGAAGTGGAACCAGTACTTGCGGGTCAGGCTCCAGGCCGATTCCACCTGCCCGAACACCGCGTCTTTCATGCCGAACTTGCGCACGTCGATCTCGACCATGACGAACAACGCGAGGTAAAAGAGGCAGGTCGGGATCGTGGCCATCAGCACCACGTCCAGGTACGAGATCTTGAGGAACTCGGCGATGATGAACGCGGCTGCGCCCAGCACCGGCGGCGAGATGATCGCGCCCAGGCCGCCGGCCGAGAGCAGCCCGCCCGCCTCGTCCCTGCTGTAGCCGACCTTGGCGAGCATCGGCGCCGCCACCGCGCCGAGGGTCACAGTGGTCGCCACGCCCGAACCCGACGGGCCGCCGAGCAGGAAGGAAGCGAGCGTCACGGTGCGCCCCGCGCTCGTCGGCTTGCCGCCCATCGCCGCGAACGAGAAGTCGATGTAGAACTTGCCCGCGTTGGAAAACTGCAGGAACGCGCCGTAGATCGTGAACAGGATGATGAGCGTCGCGGAGACGCTGAGCGCCGTGCCGTAGATGCCCTCCAGCGTCATGTACATGTGGCCCACCAGGCGCGGGATCTCGTAGTCCTTGTGCGTCCAGGGCGCGGGCAGGACCTCGCCGAAGAACGCATAGAGCAGGAAGCAGGTGGTGATGAACGGCAGGATCCAGCCGGTGGTGCGCCGCATCGCCTCCAGGATCAGCAGCACCAGCGCGACGCCGAACGCGATATCCCAGTCGTTCGGCAGGATCGAGCGGTCGAAGAAGTCGTCGCCGCCCGCGATCAGGTAGACGGTCGTCGCGACGCCCGCGACCGCGAGCAGCCAGTCCCACCACCGCACGCGGTGGCGGAAGCGCTTCGCGGCGGGAAAGATGAGGAACGTCAGGAACAGCACGAACGCGAGGTGAATCGAACGCAGGTATTCGGGGCGGACGATGGCGTAGGCCGTATACAGGTGGAACAGCGACATCACGACCGCCACCGCGGCGACGAAGGCGGCGAGCCAGCCGGCGTGCTTGTTCTGGACGCCCTCCTCGCGCTCGATCATCGCCTCGGCGCGCTCGAGCGCCTCGGCGCTCACCTCGGGCGCCGGCTTGTGGAGCAGCGTCGCGTCCTGGCTCATCGCCTCCCCAAAATAAAAAGCCCCGCCAGCACGCTGGACGGGGCTCCGGCGCCCGCGCGCCTCACTTGATCTTGATGCCCTTCTCCGCGAAATACTTGATCGCGCCCGGATGCCAGGGGATCGGCGAGGCGTCGGACTTCTGGTTCTCCAGCTTGAAGTTCACCGCCTCGGCGTGCACGCGGACCAGGTCGACCTGGTGATCGAATATCGCCTTGACGATGTTGTAGGCGGTCTTGTCGTCCATGCTCTGGTTCGCGACCAGGAGGTTCATCACCGTCGCCTGCTTGTTGTCCGCGGTCATGCCCTTGTAGATGTACTTGGGGATCGTGTCCCTGACATACAGGTTGCCGTACTTCTTGTTCATCGCCGGCACCAGGTCCGCGTGGTCGATCATCTGGATCGTCACGCCGGGCGAATTGGCGAGGTCGGTGACCGCCGCGGTCGGCAGGCCGCCGACCCAGAAGAAAGCGTCGATCTTGCGGTCCTTGAGCGCGTTCACCGATTCGGCCACGCCCAGGCGCTCGCGCGTCATGTCCTTGTCCTTGTCCAGGCCCGCCGCCTCGATGACGCGGAACGCCATCACCTCGGTCGCGCTGCCGCCCGAGCCGGTGGAGACCCGCTTGCCCTTCAGATCCGCGACCTTCTTGATCCCGGTCGCGGTGGTTGTCACCACGTGCATGCGATTCGGATAGAGCACCATCAGCGTGCGCACCGGAACCGCCTTGCCGGTGAACTTGTTCTTCCCCTGGAAGGCGTCCAGGGTCGCATCCGCCATCGTGAGGCCGATGTAGGGCTTGCCGGTGCCGATGAGCTGCAAGTTGGCGACCGAGCCGCCGGTGACTTCCGCGGTGGCCTGCATCCCGGGCACGTACTTCGAGAGCACGGCCGCCATGCCGCCGCCCATCGGGTAGTAGACGCCGCCCGTGCCGCCGGTGGCGATCGAAAGGTTCTGCGCCTCCACCGCCCCCGCGAGCGCCAAGAACAGCGTGAGTGCTCCGCGAATGATCGCTTTCATGAATCCTCCTGTCTGTGTTGAACCGATTCTAGTACGACTTCACGCCGAGGCTGGCAAGCGCGCGCTCGCGCTGCAGCGCAGCGTTCGCCCTGACTTGCACATACAGGCTGCCGCCGTGGCTATCCATCGCCACCGCGAGCGGCCCGAAGCCTTTCACGCGGAACTTCCACAGCGACTCCGGATTGAGGTCGTCGAGATCCACGTCCTCGATCGCCTCGACCCAGGTCGTCTCCAGCGCCGCCGCGCCGCCCACGACCGCGAGGTAGGCGCCGCCCAGTTCCTGGAACGCCTTGAGCGATTCCTCCCGCAGCCCGCCCTTGCCGATGACGAGGCGCACGCCGTACTGCCGCATCAGCGGGACCGTAAATCGCTCCATGCGCTCGCTGGTCGTGGTCCCCACGCAGATGGGCGCGTAGCCAGCGGGGTGGGCCGCGTCCGCGGCGACCCTTTTCACGCTGGGCGCGGTGTGGATGACCGCGTGCCCGGCGAGGTCGAAGCGCGTCCTGCGCCCGCGGTCGAACATGTGGATCTGCGTCGCGTCGCGAATGCCGTACAGCGTTCCGGTCAGGGTGACGGTGTCGTTGACACGGAGCCCGCGCACATCGTTCTCCGCCACCGGGGCGCTCCACTCGTAGTGCATCAGCCCCCCAGCAGCGCCTTCTTCAGGTCCGACTGCACGGGATGCTCGCCGATCCAGATCCTGAGCAGCGCGCGGTAAAAGTCCTCGCCGGGGATCGGCGCGCCCACCGGCTTGCCCTGCGCCGCGAGCTGCGTGCCGGCGCCGGGCACCCAGTCCAGCGTGATGCGCATCCCCTCCTTCGCTTCCTTCAGCGCCGCCATCGCCTCGAGCAGCTGCCGGATGCGCGGCTCGAGGGCCTTCATCTCCGCCTCGCTGTGGTTGTCCTTCAGGCCGTCGGTGAGCGCGCCGCCGAACTGGTCGGCGCCGACGTCGCGCAACATGTGCATGGCGACGCGCTTCGGTCCGGGAGCGTTGATCGCCTCGGCGGCGCCGGTCTTCTTCTCGGGCAGGTACAGGCCGATCGCGTAGACCTGGAAGAACGCCCGCTTGCGCAGCCCGGCTCCATTGAGAACGAGCTTTTGATCTTCATCAGGAAGCTTTACCCCGGCCACCTCGGCGGCAAGGCCCGGGAAAGGGATTGATAGAAAAGTCAGGACCAAAAGCAGCCTAAAACCCATACTCGATCCCTCCCGGCCGGAAAGTCGCGCGCGCGCGGCGCGCCGAGTGGCACTGCATGTTCACCGCCACCGGGTTCATGGTGATGTGCGTGGCCGCGGTCTCCACGTGCACGGCGAACGCGGTCGAGTCCCCGCCCAGGCCCTGCGGCCCGACACCCAGCATGTTGACCGCGCGCGTGAGCGCTTGCTCCAGCGTCGCGCCTTCCGGATCCTCGCAACGCGTGCCGAGCGGCCGCGTCGCGGCCTCCTTGGCGAGGTGCAGGCACAGGTCCGCGGTGCCGCCCACGCCCACGCCGACGATGGTCGGCGGGCAGGTCTTGCCGCCCGCCTCGAGCACGCAATCGACGACGAAGGTGCGGATCGCGTCCACGCCGTCGGCCGGGATCGCCATCTTCAGCCAGGAGTTGTTCTCCGAGCCCGAGCCCTTGGGAATCATCTCGATCTCGAGAGAATCCCGCTCGTTCACGAAATCGACGCTGATCACCGGGACGCCCCGGCCGGTCGAGTCCTGCGCGTTGGCGCGCGTGGTCGGGTGCACGACGGAGGAGCGGAACGGATGCTCGCGGGTGGAACGCGCGCAGCCGCGCCGGATCGCTTCCTTCAGGCCCCAGCCGTCCAGCTCGACGCCGCGGCCGATGCGCACGTTGTAGATCGGGATGCCGGTGTCCTGGCACAGCAGGCTCGCGCGCTCCTCGGCGACGGCGATGTTCCGCACCAGGGTGCCGAGCACGCGTTTCGCGCCCGGGTCGGATTCGCCCGCGGCAAGCCGGTCCAGTCCCTGCTTGACGTCGGGCGGCAGCTGCTTGAGCGCGCGGAGGTAGAGCTCCCTGGCGGCCTCCTCGACCTGTTCCAGATCGACTTTCACTTCACGTGGATGTTCCGCGCCTTCACCACGTTCTTCCAGAGCTCGCTTTCCGCCTTCATCGCGCGCGCCATCTCGTCGGGCGAATTGCCGACCGGCGCGAGGCCCTGCGCGAAGAACTTCTCCTTCATCACCGGATCCTGCAGGGCCTTCCTCGTATCGAGATACACCTTCTGGATCACCTCCCGCGACGTGCCGCGCGGCGCGACGATGCCGAACCAGCCGGAGTTCTCGAAGCCCGGCACCGTGTTCGCGATCGGCGGCACGCCGGGCAACTGCGGGATCTCGGTCTTGCTCGTCACGCCGAGCGCGCGCAGGCGCCCGCCCTTGATGTGGCCGATCGAGGCGGCGACGTTGCCGACGAAGAAATGCGTCTCACCGCCGACCAGCGCGGCCAGCCCCGGCCCTTCGCCCTTGTAAGGAACGGCGATGGCATCGAGTTTCGCCTGGTAGACGAAATTCTCCGCGGCGAGGTGGGTCTGCGAGCCGATCCCCGCGTGGCCGAAATAGAGCTTGCCCGGGTTGGCGCGGCCCGATTCGAGCAGCTCGCTCATCGACTTGTAGGGCGAGCTGGCGGGCACCGTGAGCACCTGCGGCCCCGAGACGACGTTGGTCACCGGCACGAAGTCTTTCTCCGGATCGTAGTTGAGCTTGGCGTAGATGTACTGGTTGGCCGTCACCACCGAACCCGACGGGAAGAAGAACGTGTAGCCGTCGGGGGTCGAGTGCGCCGCTTCCGTCGCGCCGAGGCTGCCGCCCGCGCCGGCGCGGTTCTCGATGACCACCGACTGGCCCCAGGTCTCGGAAAGCTTCTGCCCGAGCAGCCGCGCCGAGATGTCGGTCGCTCCGCCGGGCGAGAACGGGACGATGAACTTCACGGGCTTCTGCGGCCAGGCCTGCGCGTGCGCAAGGCTGGAGATCGCGGCGGCGGTCGCGAATGCGAGCAATTTACGAATCGTCATTCCATCCTCCTCGTGGGGCCTCTAGAGGGCCAGTGCGAACGCCAAGCTTACCGCGATTGCGGCGGCCGCGGCTACCGCCGCCAGGCTCTTCTGCCAGTCGCGCCAGGGCAGGAATTCCAGCGCGAGCACGCGCAGGCCGCCGCCCAGATGCGCCGCGAGCGCGAGCACGATGCCCCATTCGCTGAGCTTGACGAGCGGCTGCTCGGTCCAGGCGAGGAAGGAATCGAAGGCGGCCGCGCCCTCGAGCGCGCTGCCCAACGCGATGAAATGACCCGGCAGGAAGAGGACCAGCAGGATACCCGAGACGCGGTGCACGAGCGCGGCCCAGGTTCCCACGTGCATGTTCGCCCGCGTACCGGTCACCGGAAGACGCCCAGCAGCGCGCGCATGCCCAGGCCCGCGAGCAGCATCGCCAGCGCGAGGAGGAAGAGGTCCCGCGAGGCGCCCCGCCAGCGCAGCCATTCGCCGAGGATCGGCCGCAGGCCGATCGGCGCGTGCACGGTCACCGCGAGCACGAACAGCGAGTAAAACGCGAGCCAGCCGGCGCTGCCCCTGGTGCGCCCGAGAATCTCCGCCGCGGACAGCCCCCCGCGGATCGCGTAGATCATGGTCGCGAGGTGCACGGCCACGCACAGCGCGAGCACCGCCGCGCTGGCGCGCTGTGCGATCCACAGCAAGGCTTGCGTTCTGACGCTCAAAAAGCCTTTCCGACCACTGCCGAGACCACTGCTCTCTTCAATCCGGCGATGCCGGCGGTCGGCGAGATACTCTTGGGGCAGCGCTCGGTGCAGCTCAGGTGCGTGTGGCAACTGTGGCAGCCGGCGTCCCCGGCCACGGCGCGCAGCCTCGCCATCGTTTTCGCGTCTCTTGCGTCCTTGATCAGGGTCCACGCCCGATTCAGGGCCGCCGGACCCAGGTAGTCCGGGTTCCACGCGACCACGTCGCAGCTCGCGTAGCACACCGCGCAGCCGATGCATTCGATGCCCGCATCCACCTGCACCCGGTCGGGATCATCAGGCTTGATTCTTTCAAAGTCTTCGTTCCTGGAAACCCGCCCCTGAAACCGCCCTTTCGCCCGCGCCCATTTGTCGAAGAACTCGCGCATGTCGGTGACCAGATCGCGAATCACCGGCAAATTGCGTAGCGGCGCAATTGTTATGTCTTTTCTATCTTGAAGAACCAAATCAATATGAGTTCGGCACGTCCATCTCGCGCGCCCATTGACCATCATGGCGCAGGAGCCGCACATGCCGACGCGGCAGGCGTAGCGGTAGGCGAGCGTGGCATCCAGCGAGCGCTGGATGTAGGTCACCACGTCCAGCACCGTCTGGCTTTCGTGGCGCGGCACCTCGAACGCCTGGAAGACGCCTGCCGCGCCGCCGCGCCAGACGCGAACTGCGATCGTCGCAGGGGTTGTCAGCACCATCCGCCTAGCATATCCTAATCAATCTGATTAAATGCGATGACACTATGGATACCCGCGTCGTCACCAGCCATCTGCCTGCCGATCTCGCCGAAAAACTCGACGGGCTTGCCGACCGGCTCGACCGTCCCCGGGGATGGA
>JADLES010000094.1 GCA_020845995.1 Burkholderiales bacterium
AGCTCGAAGTTGTAGCGCGACTGCTCGACCTCGTTCTGATGGTAGACGTCGCGGTACAGGATAGGAGTCGACGCTCGCGTCTCCGCTCCCGTCGTCCAGACCAGGTCGAACAGGTTGTCCTTGCCCTGGAGATACATCGCTAGGCGCTCCAGGCCGTAGGTGATCTCGCCCAGCACCGGCTTGCAAGGGAGCGACCCCACCTCCTGGAAGTAGGTGAACTGCGTGATCTCCATGCCGTCCAGCCACACTTCCCAGCCGAGGCCCCAGGCGCCCAGGGTCGGCGACTCCCAGTCGTCCTCGACGAAGCGGATGTCGTGCTCCCGCGGATTGACGCCGAGGCCCTGCAGCGACTCGAGGTAGATGTCCTGGATGTCGGCGGGCGAGGGCTTGAGCGCGACCTGGTACTGGTAGTAGTGCTGCAACCGGTTCGGGTTGTCGCCGTAGCGACCGTCCTTCGGCCGGCGCGAGGGCTGCACGTAGGCCGCGTTCCAGGGCTCGGGTCCGATCGCGCGCAGGAAGGTCGCGGTGTGGAAGGTGCCGGCGCCCATCTCCATGTCGTAGGGCTGCAGCAGCGCGCAGCCGCGCCGGTCCCAGAAATCGTTGAGGCGCAGGATGAGTTGCTGGAAAGTGAGCATCGGGGAACCCGCGGGCAGCGCCGATTCTAGCGGCTGCGCGCGGCCAAAGCGCAGCCGAGAAGGAGCGCGATGCACAGCGCGAGCGCGGGCAGATCGCCGACGCGCGCGTAGGGCGTGGCGCCCGTGCGCCCGTACGCCTCGCTGTCGAGCCTGCCCTCGGTGAACGGCGGCAGTTGCGCGAGCACCTTGCCGTCGCTCGCGATCACCGCGGTGACGCCGGAGTTGGTGGCGGTGAGCATCATCCTGCCGGTCTCCAGCGCGCGCATGCGCGCGATCTGCAGGTGCTGCCCCGGGGCGAGCGACTCGCCGAACCAGGCGACGTTGGAGATGTTGGCGAGCAGGGTCGCATCGTGCAGGCGCTGCACGACCTCGCTGCCGTAGGCGTCCTCGTAGCAGATGCTGACCGCGACCCGCTCGCCCGCGACCGCGAGCGGACGCTGCAACGCGTCCCCGCGCGAGAAGTCCGATAGCGGGATGCGCAGCACGCCGAGGATCCAGCCGAAGCCTGGCGGCACGAACTCGCCGAAGGGCACGAGGTGCACCTTGTCGTAGGCGGCGGGCGCCGATGTGCCGAGGCTCACCACGCTGTTGAGGTACCGGCCGGGTTCCCGGCGCAGCGGCACTCCGAGCAGGAGGTCGCCCCCGTTCCTCAGCGCCACGGCCTTCAGTCGCTCGACGTAGGCGGGGTCGACCAGGTCCAGAAAACGCGGCAGCGCCGTCTCCGGAAGGACAATCAGGCGCGCCCGGCTCGCTTCCGCGAGCCGCGCATAGGTCTCGAGTGTGCGCTCGTAGCGCGCCGGGTCGAACTTCAGGCCCTGCGGCACGTTGCCCTGCACGAGGCTGACGCTCAGCGCGTTGCCCGCGGGCCGCGTCCAGGCGATCTCTTGCAGCGCCGCGCCGGCAATGCCGATCGCGGCGAAACCCGCGGCGGCGGCGATGCGCGCCCGGCCGGCCGCGACCATCCATAGCAGCGTCGCGGCGCCCGTGGTGAGCAGGGAGAGCAGGTGGGTGCCGCCCAGGGGCGCGTAGCCGGCGAGCGGAGAATCGATCGCGGCGTAGCCGGCCGAGAGCCAGGGAAAGCCGGTGAGGATCGTGCCGCGCAGCCACTCGGCGAGCGTCCAGAGCGGCGCGATGGCGAGCGGCCGCCATTCGGGCCGCGCCAGCCGCGCCTGCGCCCAGCCCGCGAGCGCGGGAAAAAGCGCGAGGAACGCGCAAAAGCCGAAGGTGGCGAAGGCCGCGAGCGGCGCCGGCATGGCGCCGAAGCGGTGCAGGCTCACGTACACCCAGGAAACGCCGGCGAGGAAGAAGCCCAGCCCGAACAGCCAGCCGGCGAGCAGCGCGGCGCGCGGCGCGGGCGCGCGTACCCACAGGTGGACGAGAACCGCGAGCGCGGCCAGCGTCGCCGGCGGGAAATCGAACGGCGCGAACCCGACCACGGCCGCCGCGCCGGCCAGGAACGCGACGAGCTGCGCCCGCCGGCTCACGTCTTCGGCTTCTCGACGATCAGCGTGTACACGCGCCGGCTGTCGGCGCGCAGCACCTGGAACCTGAGCCCGGCGATGGAAAGGGTTTCGCCGCGCCGCGGCAGCCGCCCCAGGTGCGCGATCACCAGGCCCGCCACGGTGTCGTGCTCCTCGTCGGAGAAATCGGTGCCGAACGCGGCGTTGAAATCGGCCACTTGCGTGAGCGCCTTGACGCGGAAACGCCCGCCCTGCTCGGGCAGGATGTTGTCGCTCGCCTCGTCGAAGTCGTACTCGTCCTCGATGTCGCCAACGATCTGCTCGAGCACGTCCTCGATGGTGAGCAGCCCGGCCACGCCGCCATACTCGTCCACCACGATCGCCATGTGGTTGCGGCTGGCGCGGAATTCGCGCAGCAGCACGTTCAGGCGCTTTGACTCGGGCACGAACACCGCCGGGCGCAGCATCTCGCGCACGTCGAACGGCTCCTCGCCCGCGTAGTGGCGCAGCAGATCCTTGGCGAGCAGCACCCCGATCACGTCGTCGCGATTGCGGTCGATCACCGGGAAGCGCGAGTGCGCGGTGCCGATCACCTGCGAGATGAAATCCTCCACTTTCGCGTGGACGTCGACCACGTCCATCTGCGCGCGCGGGATCATGATGTCGCGCACCTGCATTTCCGAGACCGTGAGCGCGCCCTCGATGATCGAGAGCGCGTCGGCGTCGAGCAGTCCCCTCTGGTAGGCGGCGCGCAGCAGCCGCGCGAGCGCGGCGCGGTCGGCGGGCTCGCGCCGGAGCAGCGCGGAGAGCCGCTCGATCAGGCTGGTTCGGGGCGGGTCGCTCATCGCGGGGGAAGGAGGCGCTATTTTACCGTTGCGCGCGCCGCGTACGGGTCGCCGTGGCCCAGGCGCCGCAGGATGCGGATCTCGGCTTTCTCCATGCGCGCGGCGTCGGCGCTGCGCGCGTGATCGTGTCCGCGCAGGTGCAGGATGCCGTGCACGACGAGATGCGCGTAGTGGGCGCGCAGCGTCTTGCCCTGCGCGCGCGCTTCCCGGGCGATCACCGGATGGCAGAGCACGACGTCGCCGTTGCCGCCGCCGTAGGGGAAGGCGAGGACGTTGGGCAGGTAGTTCTTCGCCCTGTATTTCCTGTTCAGCCTGCGTGCTTCGGCAGCGCCAACGACCCGGATCGTGAGCGCGCGTCCCGGCTTCGCGGCCAGCGCGAACCTGCGCAGCGTCGCGCTCGCCGGCGCGCCGGTCGCCGCGCGCTGCACGGCCACGCTACTTCGCGGGCGGGTTCTGTTCCGCGTCGTTCTCGTAGGCATCGATGATGCGCGCGACGAGCGGGTGGCGCACCACGTCGGCGGCGGTGAAGTCCGTGAAGGCGATGCCGCGCACGCCCTGCAGGATGCGCCGCGCCTCCACCAGGCCGCTCTTCTGGCCGCGCTGCAGGTCGATCTGCGTGACGTCGCCGGTGACCACCGCCTTGGCGCCGAAGCCGATGCGCGTGAGGAACATCTTCATCTGCTCGGGCGTGGTGTTCTGCGCTTCATCGAGGATGATGAAGGCGTGGTTGAGCGTGCGCCCGCGCATGTAGGCGAGCGGCGCCAGCTCGATGGTGCCGCGCTCGAGCAGCTTGGCGGTGCGGTCGAAGCCGGCGAGGTCGTAGAGCGCGTCGTAGAGCGGCCGCAGGTACGGGTCGACCTTCTGCGCGAGGTCGCCGGGCAGGAACCCCAGCCGCTCGCCCGCCTCCACCGCCGGCCGCACGAGCACGATGCGCTTCACTTTCTCGCGCTCCAGCGCATCCACCGCGCAGGCGACCGCGAGGAAGGTCTTGCCGGTGCCCGCCGGCCCCACGCCGATGGTGATGTCGTGCGCGAGGATGTTCTCGATGTACCCGACCTGGTGCGGCGTGCGCCCGTGCAGGTCCGGCCGGCGCGTGAGCAGCACGGACTTGCGTTCTTCGCCTGCGGGCAACTCCGTCCTGCCGAGCTCGGCCAGTCCGAGCTGCACGTCGTCGATGCTCAGCTCGTCCTTCGCGAGCCGGTAGAAATGCTCGATCGCCTTCGCGGCGCGCGCCGCATGCTCGCCGCGCACGCGAAAGAGCGCGCCGCGGCGCGCGATCTCGACGTCCAGCGCGCTTTCGATCTGGCGCAGGTTCTCGTCCATCGCGCCGCACAGCCGCGCGAGACGCAGGTTGTCGACGGGATCGAGGCGGACTTCGACGGCGCGAACCGCGGCCCTAGGCGGCATCGACGAGCTCGCCGCGCAGCGAGTGGTGCCGCGCGCCGGTGATGCGCAGGTCGGCGAAACGATGCACGAGGCCGGCCTCGCCGGCGAAGTTCACCGTGCGGTTGTTCGCGGTGCGCGCCGCGAGCTCGGCGGGGTCGCGCCGCGAGGGCCCCTCCACCAGCACCCGTTGCAGCGTGCCCACCATCGCCGCGCTGTGCGCGCCGGCCTGTTCCTCCAGCAGCGCCTGCAGGCGCCGCAAGCGCTCGTGCTTCTCCGCCGCGGGCGCCGGGTCGTCGAGTTCGGCGGCCGGCGTGCCCGGGCGCGGGCTGTAGAGGAAGGAATAGGAGCCGTCGAAGCGCAGCTCGCGCGCGAGCGCGAGGGTGGCCTCGAAATCCGCCTCGCTTTCTCCCGGGAAGCCGACGATGAAATCGGAGGTCAGCGAGATGCCGGGCCGCGCCTTGCGCAGGCGGCGCGCGATCGAGCGGTACTCCAGCGCCGTATAGCCGCGCTTCATCGCCGCGAGCACGCGGTCCGAGCCCGACTGCACCGGCAGGTGCACGTGCGGCGCGAGCGAGGGCAGCGCCGCGTGCGCGTCGATCAGGCGCTGCGTGAACTCGCGCGGGTGCGAGGTGGTATAGCGGATTCGCTCGATACCCTG
>JADLES010000095.1 GCA_020845995.1 Burkholderiales bacterium
CGCAAGGTCGGCGCGCGCCGGCTAACGCGGACGGCAGCATTTGAAGCCGCGCATTCGAGATGCCTGAGTACTTTGGGATCATCGGAGACATCGCGCATGTCGAGACTTTTGCTGTCGGTTCTTCAATTCGGGAAATTGCACGGTTGCGCAAGCGCTACGGCCGCGGCCGGTGGCGAAAACGCAAGGGAATTGCCACGGTTCGGTTGGAGGACGGCGCGATCGTTCAGGCCGAGTTACACTGGTACGAAGCCCATGGCATCGGGCGCAGAGGTATGAAGATCAAACACGTCATCGACCAGGCCATGAAAGCATCAGGAAAGCAGTTTGTCATCTGTCTAAAGAACAAGGGGTACGAAGTCTCCTTGGAGCGCCGAAAGGTCTATCCGGTCCTCCCTGATGTGCGCGCAGCCAAACACGGGCTTATCCGCGTTGTCGACGAGTCGGGCGAAGACTACCTTTACCCACGAAGCTTCTTCGCGGCCATTGAGCTTCCTCAGCCCATCCGTCGAGCGGTGTTGGCTGCCGTTTAACCACGCAAAGGACGGCGACACCTTTTTGGCGCCGCTACGCGTGCCAAGCGGTGCGCGTCATTGCGAACGTTGGGCGTCAAACGAGCCGCATCTGCCCATTCAGTTTTTTGCTGCGTCCTGCGACTCTGAAGACCTTCGATGACCAAGCACCTCATCAGCTCCGGCTCCACCTTCGAGCAAGAAATGGGCTACTCGCGAGCGGTAGTGGTCGGAGACTGGGTCTTCGTCTCGGGCACCACCGGCTTCGACTACTCCAAGATGAGCATCGCCGAAGGACTGTTGGAGCAAACCGAACAGTGCCTGAAAAACATCGCCTCCGCGCTGCAGGAGGCAGGGGCCTGCTTGGCGGACGTTGTGCGCGTGACCTACGTCCTTCCGAATGGCGCGGAATTTCCTGAGTGCTGGCCTGTGCTTCGTAAGCACTTCGGCGAAATCCGGCCCGCCGCCATGATGATCTCCGCAGGTCTCGCAGATCCTCGAATGCGAATCGAAATCGAGGTCACGGCCGTGAAGCAATCAAGGGCGTAGCTGGTCCGATCTCCACCAGTGACGATGACCCAGTCGCGGCATAACCTGCCGCTGCAGCCGACGCCAAAGTCGACGCGCGCCGACTGACGACGTTGGGGCTCGGCGACAACGTCACCGCGTTATCGCAGGCGCGCTTCCATTGCACGCAGCACCTGGAGCGCCGTTTGCACATCCGCGACCTTAAGGCCCCGGCTGAGGCGATTCACCCAGCCGGTCTGAATCGCCATCACCTTCGCATACTTTCGTTCGCCGGATTCGGTCATCCGAATCAGCTTGGCGCGCAGATGATGCGGGTTGTCCTCGAAGCGCACCACTCCTTCTTCGTCCAGCACATCCACCAGTCGCTGCACGCTCTGGCGCTTTAGGCCCATATTGCGCGCGATTTGCGCTGCGGTGAGCGGCCCCTCGGACAGCGCACCCAGCACCTGCCAGCGGGCGCTCGTAAGCCCCAGGTCGCGGATCAATCGATCGCCGGCGCCGAGCAGCAGGCCGTTGACCCGGAAGACTTGAAGAATCAGCGTCGTGGTTGCGGCGCCTTCGGTGGAGTGTTTCATTCGCCCTGGCCTTATTGACAGTATGCTGTCATTATGACAGCATTTGGTCATTCTGCCACGCTTGGCACCCTCTGGGAGAACTGCCGATGGACAAGACGCTCAAGGCCGCCCACTTCGTCGGTCTGGCGTTGTTCTTGGGAAGCATTCCCGGGCACATCCTGCTTGGTCGTCTCGCCGACCCCGCCGACCTGCCTGGCTTCGCGCTCCTGATGCATGCCAAGTACGCGAGCGTCCTGGCGCTGACGCTGCCGGCGCTGATTCTTACCCTTCTGACCGGCATCGCGCTCATGCTGCGACGAGGAATGACCCCGAACAGAATCCGATGGATGGCGGTGAAGCTCGTATTGGTGGCCATGATCGTGCTGAATGGCGCGCTCGTCCTGCGACCGGTGGGCGCAGAGATGGCGCATTCCGCCCGCGCCGCAGTAAAGACCGGGACCCTGTCTCCCGCATTCGCCTCTCTTGAGAGAAGGGAGGGAGCGTTCGGGGCTGCGAACCTCGTAATGATCCTCGCGGTGATCGGGCTGGCCGTTTTCAAGCCTCGCTGGCGTCGCGACGAGACAAAGCCCGGGCAGGTGCGGTCGTGACGTACCTCATCCTCAAGTTCGTGCACATCCTTGGCGCGATCCTGATCGGCGGCGGGCTGATCGCAGTATGGCTGTGCGATCTTCGTTCGCGACAGGTTCGGGAGATTCATCAGTTTTCCGAGGCGGTGCGGAATGTCGCGGTGTTCTACGATGGTCTGGTCGTGCCGGGCGCAGTGCTCCTGTTCGGGTCCGGAACTTGGCTCATCGTGGAATTTTTCGGCGGCTGGGAGTTCCTTGCGCTTCCCTGGCTCGCCGGCATGGTGGCGCTGTTCCTCTTCGAGTTCGTCGAAGGCAACACCGTCACGCGCCTATACTTCATGCGGTTGCTGCGCCTGAGCAGGCAGGCGCTCGCGGTGGGGCGATTCACGCCCGAGCTCGAGCAAGCCCGGACTGAATCGGTGCCGACATTCACGCATTTCCTCGACCTGCCGATGCTCTTCCTGATCGTCGCTTTGGGAGCGCTCAAGCCGCAGACGTGGACGCTGTTCTACGCAGGCTGCATCCTCTCCCTGGTGATCGCGACCGCGCTTACCGTATATGTACCAAGGCTGTATCCGCGGGATGCCGAGAGTGGCGGTGAATGAGTGAACTCGAAGCTGGCTCAACCCAGGTCGAACGGACGGGCCGCCAGCGCCGAGCGGGTTCAAAGGTCGGCGTCGGCCCGGACGAGCCGTGAAATGGCCCGACTGTGCGATTGGGCAGCGCGCGACGATTTCGCCGAAGCGGACGCCGACCGCGGTATGCTTCGGGAAGGCCCGGCGCAGCCGTGCGCGTCGTTTCCCGTTCCCGCAGCGGAGGAGACCATGATCACCGAGTACGTTCTTTTTGATCTTCCGGCGAGCATCGCCCGTGAGAAAGTTGTCGAGGGCATGCACGAAGTCGCGCCTCGCTGGACCGCCGAGCCGGACCTGATCCGCAAGACCTTCGTCTACGACCCGAAGGCCGGGCAGGCGGGCGCGTTTTACCTGTGGAAGAACCGCGCCGCGGCCGAGCGCGCGCACGGGGAAGCCTGGCGCCAGCGCATTCGCTCCGCCTATGGGAGCGAGCCGACGGTCCGCTACTTCGAAACGCCGCTGGTCGTCGACAACGCGCTTGGCCGGGTCATCGCCGAGGCGGCCTGATGGGCGCTGAAAGTCCCCGGAAGGGCCGGCATTCCCGGATGGGAAGCGCGGCTAGGGCCCGTAGCGCGGGATCTTCTGGATGTCGCGGACGATGCCGTCGTTGCCGATGATCACGCCGACGTCAACCCGGTTCTTGCCCATGTCTCCCGGCATCGTGTAGTCCATCGAGGTCTGGTTGAGCCGGGGGAAATGCGACCTGCCCGCCGGCGGCCCGAGGATCTGCTCCACCTCCTTGTCCGTCGTGACCCCAATCTTGATCTTGTCGAGCAGCTCTGGGTTCTGGATGAAGCCACGAGCGATCGCGGCCCCGCAAGCAAGCAGCAAGGCGGTTACGGCCAGTGCGCGAAGGATTTGGGTGGCTGCTCGCATGTCCGCTCCTACGCCGTCCCGGGCGGCTTGGCCGCGCGCTGGACCAGCAGTTCGAGGTGCTTCCGGTGCGCTTCCGGCGAGCGCGATTGGGGCCGGACCCGCATCGGGTCGTCGGCGGCGATGCGGTCGCGCAGGGGTATTTCGCCCGCGCGGTGACGCTCGACGTAGTCGGCGTTGCGCACGACCACGGTGCAGCCCTGGTCGAGGAAACGCCGCAGGAGGAACTGCGCGCGCGCGTTGCCGTTGACCGCTCCCGCATGTGCTTCGACGAAGACGATGATACGCTCGCTCGCGCTCTCGCTCGAATCCTCGAAGAGCACGACCTTCAGCCGGTCGGGCCGGTCGCGATCCTCGGGGAGCAGGCCGTCGAGCCAGGCGCAGCTGAACGTCCGGCATTCGCCGGGGCGATCGCCGTAGATCGCGCAGCCGCCACCCCTGCGGTCGCAGTGCGGGCACCAGACGCCGGCCGGCTTGGCGAGCGCGTGCACGCCCACCGCCTTGCAGCACAAGGTGCAGGTGCCGCAGGTCCGCGCCGGCTTGGCTGGTTCGTGCATGGCGCGCTCGGTGCCCGATCCCGTGATGCGGTGGCCGGCGTCAGTAGCCGGCCGCGTGGTCGACGACTTCGCGCAGCGGCCTGCCCTCGAGGTGGCGGCCGAGGTTGTCGGCGAAGAGGCGCGCGACGATTCGGTCGCGCTGCGGATGGGGGCCGCCGATGTGCGGCAGCACGATGATCCCTTCGGTGCTCCAGAAGGGGTGGTCGGCGGGTAGCGGCTCCTGCCGGAAGACGTCGAGCACGGCGCCGGCGATCTTCCTCGCCTTGACCGCCGCGACGAGGTCCTCGTCCCTGATGGTGTGGCCGCGGCCGAAGTTGAGCAGCCACGCGGTCGGCTTCATCGTCGCCAGCCGCCCGGCGTTGATGAAATTGTCGGTCTCCCGGGTCGCCGGCAGGAGGAGCAGCACGAAGTCGGACTGCGCGAGCACTTCGGGCGTGCGCTCCGGCGGCAGGACCTCGGCGACCTCGGCCATCGGCGCCGGCCGGCGCCGGGTGCCGATCACGCGCAGGCCGAGCGCCGCCGCGATGCGCGCGACCTCGCGCCCGATCGCGCCCAGGCCCAGGATGCCCAGCGTCTTGCCCGTGAGCGGCTGCGCGGGCGCCTGGACCCATTTGCGCCGCTTCTGGTTCTCGACCGCCGCCGCGTAGGGCTTGGCGACATAGAGCAGCGCGCCGATGATGTTCTCGGGCATCGACTCCCTGTGCGTGCCGCGCGCGCAGGTGAGGGTGAGACCCGCCGGCAGGTCGGGCAGCGCGATCCAGGCTTCGACGCCGGCCACCGTGGCCTGCGCCCAGCGCAGCTCCGGCATCGCCGGCAGCAGCCCCGGCGGCACGGCGTGGGCCACCAGCACCTGCGTCCCCGCCTTTTGCCCGGCGGTGGGCGTTTCCTTGCGTGGCAGCGTCTCCACGGAGACGCGCGCGGCGAGACCGGCGTCCCGGATCGCGTCCAGATATGGGCCGCTCGTGTCGGTCCAGAGCAATACCCGGGTTCGGTTGGTCATGGCGCGGCCGGTCAGCTTAGCTCAAGCGCGGTGCACGGTGTAGCGCTGCCGGTTGGCGAGGTACAGGCCCGAGAGCACGATGATGCCCATGCCGAGGAGCGACCCGCCGTCCGGGAAGTCGCCGAACACGAGCCAGCCCGAGAGCATCGCCCAGGCGAGCGCCGTGTAGTGGAAGGGCACGAGCAGGGTCGCGCTCGCGTGCTCGTAGGCCTTGATGAGCAGCCAGTGGCCGACCGAGGCGAGCACGCCGATCGCCACGATCAGCGCGCCGTGCGAAAGGGCCTCGGGCGGCGTCCAGACGAAGGGCGCGGCCGCCGACAGGAGGACCGCGCCCACCAGCGCGCCCCAGGCGAGCGAGGTCATCGGGTGCTCGAGGCCGGCGAGCTTGCGCGTGAGGATCTGGTAGAGCGCGTTGCATAGCGCCATGCCGAGCGGCAGCAACGCGTAGGGGGTGAACAGCGAGGACCCGGGCCGCACGATCGCGAGCGCGCCCGCGAGCCCCGCGAGGATCGCGATCAGGCTCGGCATCTCCAGCCGCTCGCCGAGCATCGGCACGGCGAGCGCGGCCACGAACAGCGGCATCACGAAGCCGATGGCGCTGGCGTCCGCGAGCGGCAGCACGCGCAGCGAGGTGAAGAAGAGCAGCGTCGAGAGCGCGAGCAGCAGGCCGCGCGCGAATTGCAGCGCGGGCCGCGCGCTCCTGAGGCGCCCGAGCTGGCGCGTGGCGGCGAGAAAGGCGAGCAGCACCAGCAGGTTGGATGCGTAGCGGGCCCAGGCGATCAGCGGCGGCGGGTACCAGCGCGTCAGGTACTTGGCGATGGTGTCCATGCAGACGAACAGGCCGACCGCCGCCACCATCAGCACGATGCCGCGCAGTTGCGGCGACACGTTGATTGCTACGCTTCGGGCCGAACGTTCACGAGGCGGCCTCCGGCCGCATGTGCGGAAACAGGATCACGTCGCGGATCGAGGCGCTGTCGGTGAGCAGCATCGCGAGCCGGTCGACGCCCAGGCCGCCGCCCGCGGTGGGCGGCAGGCCATACTCCAGCGCGCGGATGTAATCGGCGTCGTAGTACATGGCTTCCTGGTCGCCCGCCTCCTTGCGCGCCGCCTGCTCCCGGAACCGCTCGGCCTGGTCCTCGGGGTCGTTCAGCTCGGAAAAGCCGTTGGCGATCTCCTTGCCGTCGATGAACAGCTCGAACCGGTCCACCAGCTCCGGGTCTTTGTCGTTCTTGCGCGCGAGCGGCGAAACCTCCGCAGAGAAGCCGGTCAGGAACGTCGGTTGCACGAGATGCTTCTCCGCCACCGCCTCGAACAGCATCAGCTGCAAGGCCCCCCAGCCCTGGGCGTCCTCGATTTCCACTCCCAGGGCCCCCAGGCGCGAGGCGAGACAAGACCGGTCCCGCAGGTCTCCGTCGACGCCCTGCGCGCGGATCGCGTCGGCGATGGACACGCGGGCGAACGGCTTCTGCGCATCGATCGTCCTTCCCTGATAGGCAAAAACCGCCTTGCCCAGCGCGGCCAGCGCGGCGGCGCGCACCAGCTTTTCTGTGTGCGCGATCATGTACTCGCAGTCTTCGTAGGCGCAGTACCACTCCATCATCGTGAACTCGGGGTTGTGGCGCGTCGAGATCCCTTCGTTGCGGAAATTGCGGTTGATCTCGAAGACGCGCTCCATGCCGCCCACCACCAGGCGCTTGAGATACAGCTCGGGCGCGATGCGCAGGTACAGCTCCATGTCGAGCGCGTGGTGGTACGTGCGGAACGGCCGCGCCACCGCGCCGCCCGGGATCGGCTGCATCATCGGCGTTTCGACCTCGAGGTAGCCGTCGGCGCGCATCGCGGCGCGCAGCGCTTCGACGATGCTTACTCTTTTTTCAAAAACCTCTCGCGTGGATGCCGAAACGATGAGGTCGACATAGCGCCGGCGGTACTTCAGCTCCTGGTCGGCCATGCCGTGGAACTTCTCCGGCAGCGGCCGCAGCGCCTTGACCAGCAGCCGCAGCGAGACGGCGTGGATCGTCAGCTCGCCGGTCCTGGTCTTGAACAGGGTCCCCGAGACGCCGACGATGTCGCCCAGGTCCCAGTGTTTGAACTCGTCGTAGCCTGGCACGTCCTGCGTGATGTATGCCTGGATCCGGCCGCTCCCGTCCTGCAAGGTGGCGAAACTCGCCTTGCCCATCACGCGCTTGAGCACCATGCGGCCGGCAACCGTCGCCTGAATTTTTTCTTTTTCCAGATCTTCCTTTGTCTTTTCTCCATGAGACTTCTGCAGCGGACCCGCAAGGCTTCCGCGCCGAAAATCGTTCGGGAACGCGATGCCCTTCGCGCGCAGCGCTTTCAGCTTCTCGCGCCGCTCTTCGACCAGCTTGTTCTCTTCTTCCATGATCGGATTTCTTCCTAAACACCCTGCTTGAGGCTGGCGGTGATGAAGTCGTCCAGGTCGCCGTCGAGCACGTTCTGCGTGGCGCCCTTCTCCACGCCGGTGCGCAGGTCCTTGATGCGCGACTGGTCGAGGACGTACGAGCGGATCTGGTGGCCCCACTCGATGTCGGTCTTGGAGGCTTCGAGCTTGCCGTGCTCGGCTTTGCGCTTGCGCAGCTCCAGCTCGTACAGGCGCGACTTGAGCATCGCCATGCACTCGGCGCGGTTGCGGTGCTGCGAGCGGTCGTTCTGGCTCTGCACCACGATGTTGGTCGGCAGGTGCGTGATGCGCACCGCGGACTCGGTCTTGTTGACGTGCTGGCCGCCGGCGCCCGAGGCGCGGTAGACGTCGACGCGCAGGTCGGCGGGGTTGATCTCGACCTCGATCGACTCGTCCACCTCGGGGTAGACGAAGACGTTGGCGAACGAGGTGTGCCGGCGCGCGTTGGCGTCGAACGGGGACTTGCGCACCAGGCGGTGCACGCCGTTCTCGGTGCGCAGGTGCCCGTAGGCGTAATCGCCCCCGATCTTCAGCGTCGCGCTCTTGATGCCGGCGACCTCGCCGTCGGACTGCTCGAGCAGCTCGGCGCGAAAGCCCTTCTTGTCGCAGTACTTGAGGTACATGCGCATGAGCATCGCCGCCCAGTCCTGCGCCTCGGTGCCGCCGGCGCCCGCCTGGATGTCCATGAAGCAGCTGTTCGCATCGAGGGGGTTGCCGAACATGCGGCGGAACTCGAGCGTGCCGACGTCCTTTTCCAGTTTGCGCACGTCCAGGAGAACGCCGGACAGGGTCGCGTCGTCGCCTTCGGCGCGCGCCATCTCGAACAGCTCCTGCGCATCCGCGAGCCTCGTGGAGATGGCGGCGAGGCCGCCGACGGTCGCGTCGAGGCCTTTCTTCTCGCGGCCCAGCTCCTGGGCCTTCTTCTGGTCGCTCCAGACGCCGGGATCGGCGAGGAGCCGCTCTACCGCCTCGAGGCGCCGCTTCTTGCCCTCGAAGTCAAAGATACCTCCGCAACTCGGCCGACTGCGTCTGCAGCCCGGCGAGCGTCGTGGCGATCTGGTTGATCTGCTCTGCTTCCATGATGTGAAGGTCCGCGGCCCGGAGCCGCGGTGCGGGATTATACCCGTCGCCCCGTGTACTCTTCTTCGATCCGGTCGTCGAAAAAAGCGGTGGGATTGGGCGCCGCCATGAAGCGGCGGTAGACCTCGGGGAAGACCTTCGGGTACTGGTAGACCTGCCCGCTGGACAGCTCGACCTCCAGCGTCATCGTCTTCTCGTCGTAGCCGACCGAGCGGATCTTCGAGGAATGGACGCGCTTGCGCTCCATGCTTCAGTTCGCCGGCGCGGCGCTCCAGGCGGCGTCCTTGAGCGCGCCGCCCTCCACCGTGCCTTCGATCGCGCCGCCCTTGACGGTACCGGTGAACGCGTAGGTCCTGCCGCCGAGCGCGAGCCGGAACGTGAAGCGCTCGCCGCGCAGGCGCGCTTCCTCGAGCAGCACGTCGCGCCCGCCGATGCGCGCCGCGCCCGCGACGCGCGTGATCTGCTGCTGGAGCGAGAGGCGCACCGGCTCCTTGCTCAGCGCGGCCGGCAGCCGCGCGCTCCAGCGGCCCTCGGCCCTGGCCGGCACCACGTAGAGGTAGATCAGCGTGGTGGTGACGCCGCTGATGTGGACCTTGTCTTCCAGGTCCATCTGCACGTATTTCTCCGGGATCCAGCCCGCGAGCGGGTAGTCGTGCGAGAGGATGCGCGTGCCGGGGTTGAGCTCGGCGAGCAGCTTGTCCTTGAGCATGTTCACCGTGTTGGGCAGCAGGTACATGGTGAGCACGGTGGCCTTGCGGATGTCGGTCTTGAACAGATCCTGGATGCCGAAGGAGGCGCGGTCGCTCAGCCCCTGCGCGCGCGCCGCTTCGTTCGCCTCCTTCACCAGCTTCTCGTTGATGTCCACGCCGAAGCCGCGCGCGCCGAACACCTTGGCGGCGGTGAGCACGATGCGGCCGTCGCCCGAGCCGAGGTCGATGACGAAATCCTTCGGGCCGACCTCGGCGAGCGCCAGCATGTCGGCGACGACGCTGGTCGGCGAGGGCACGTAGGGGCCGGCGTTGACCGGCTTGTCGGCGCCGATGGCGGCCGAGGCGAAAAGCGCGCCGGCGGCGACGAGCGGCAGGCAGGAATGCATGAGCGTTGGTCGTGGTCGGCGGATGGCGAGGCGGCGACTGTAGCGCAGAACCGCGGCGGGGAGAAGGGAACCGGCGGTTACAAGCGGTTACAACCGGCGGGAACCGTCCGGCGCGCCGGCCGGTCGAATCTGCGTTCCATACCAATCCGAGGGAACCCAACATGCAACCGAGAAAAACTCTGACCGCGCTCGCCGTCGCCGCCGTGTTCGCCGCGGGCGCTTCCGCCTCCTATTATGTCGGCCAACCGGCCCACGCCAGCGCCGCGACGCCCGCGGTATCCGCACCCGCCGCCGCGCCCGTCAGCGCCGCGCTCCCCGATTTCGCCGCCATTGCGCGCCAGTACGGGCCCGCGGTGGTGAACATCACCGTGTCAGGTACCCGCAAGGTTGGCGCGCGCGGCATGCCGGACGACGACGACAACCCGCTGCAGCAGTTCTTCCGCGGCATGCCGTTCCGCTTCGGCCCGCCGCCCTCCGAGATGCCCGCGCAGGGCCAGGGTTCCGGCTTCATCGTCGGCGCCGACGGCCTGATCCTCACCAACGCGCACGTCGTGCAGGGAGCCTCCGAAGTCACCGTCAAGCTCACCGACCGGCGCGAGTTCCGCGCCAAGGTGCTCGGCAGCGACGAGGCGACCGATGTGGCGGTGCTGCGCATCGACGCGAAGGACCTTCCGGTGATCAAGGCCGGCGACCCGGCGCGCACGCGCGCCGGCGACTGGGTCGTGGCGATCGGCTCGCCCTTCGGTTTCGAGAACAGCGTGAGCGCCGGCATCGTGTCGGCGAAAGGGCGCTCGCTCCCCGGCGACACCTATGTGCCCTTCATCCAGACCGACGTCGCGGTGAACCCGGGTAATTCCGGCGGGCCGCTGTTCAATCTCTCGGGCGAGGTGATCGGCATCAACTCGCAGATCTACAGCCGCTCGGGAGGCTACCAGGGGCTGTCGTTCGCGATCCCCATCAATGTCGCCCTCAAGGTCAAGGACCAGATCGTCGCCACCGGGCGCGTCGAGCACGCCCGCCTCGGGGTCACGATCCAGGAGATGAACCAGGCGCTCGCCGACTCCTTCGGCCTGAAGCGCGCCGAAGGGGCGCTGGTATCCTCGGTGCAGCCCGACAGCGCCGCGGAGCGCGCCGGATTGCAGCCGGGTGACGTGATCGTCAAGCTTGACGGCAAGCCGATCGGCGCCGCGGGCGAGCTCTCGGAGATGGTGGGCCAGGCCTCGCCCGGCGACAAGGCGAAGCTGGAGGTCCTGCGCAAGGGCGAGACCCGCGAGATCCTCGCCACCCTGGGCGCGGCCAAGTCCGGGAAGGCGGAGAAGACCGCCGCCAGCGCCGAAGGCAAAGGGCGCCTCGGCCTCTCGGTACGCCCGCTCACGCCGCAGGAGCGCAAGGAGTCGAAGCTCTCCGGCGGCCTGCTGGTCGAGGACGTGGGCGGCCCCGCGGCGCGCGCGGGCATGCAGCCGGGCGACGTCATCCTCTCGGCCGGTGGCAAGCCGGTGCAGAGCGTAGACGACCTTCGCACGGCGACCGCGGGCAGCGGCAACGTGGCGCTGCTCGTGCAGCGGGGCGACGCGCGCGTGTTCGTGCCGCTGAAGATCGGCTGAGGGTCAGGCCGGCTCGGCGTGCTCGAGCGTGATCTGCGGCCGCTGCAGACCGTTGAACTCGTTCACGCCGAGCCGGTAGGCGGCGCGGATCCTTCCCGGGAGCGGCTCTAGCGAGTTGAAGCGCATCGCGTCCAAGCCGGCGCGCCCGCGCTCGCCCTCCCTGCGGATGCGCAGCTTGAGGTGGCGCTCGCCGACCACGCGCTGCTCCTCGACGAGGAAGGTGTCGCAAAAGAGCGGCGGCGGGAAGCCCTGGCCCCAGATCTGCGCTTCCAGCAGCTGCGCGACATCGAGCGAGTGGTAGGCGGCTTCCAGTTCGCCGTCGGTCTCGACCACGCGCAGGCGCGCTTCCTCGGGGAGGAGTTCCGAGGCTGTCTTCTCGAATGATTCCTGGAAGAGTGCGAGATCCTTCGCTCGAATGGTCAGGCCCGCTGCCTGTGCGTGGCCGCCGAAGCGCAGGATCAGTCCCGGCGCGCGCTTGGCGAGGAGGTCGAGCGCGTCACGCAGGTGGAACCCCGGGATGGAACGTCCCGATCCCCGAAGTTCTTTCTTCTTTTCATCCAGGGCGAAACATATGACGGGCCGGTGGACGCGCTCGCGGACGCGCGAAGCGATCAGGCCGACCACGCCCTGGTGCCAGCCGGGCTGGTACATCGACAGTGTTGCGCCCGCGGCTTCTCCGATCCCGTCGAGCGCGGCATTCGCCTCATCGAGCATATCGCCCTCGATGCGGCGGCGCTCGCGGTTCAGCCGGTCCAGCTGCTGCGCGCAGTTGGCCGCGCGCGCCTCGTCGTCGGTGACCAGGCACTCGATGCCGAGGCTCATGTCGGCGAGGCGGCCCGCGGCGTTGATGCGCGGGCCGAGGATGAAGCCGAGGTCGAAGCAGGTCGCCGCCCCGGAGCTGCGGCCCGCGGCGCGCGCGAGCGCGGCGAGCCCGGCCTTGCCCCTGCCGGCGCGCAGGCGCTTCAGCCCCTGCGCGACGAGGATGCGGTTGTTGGCGTCCAGCGGCACCACGTCGGCGACCGTGCCGAGGGCGACGAGGTCGGTCAGCGCGGCGAGATTGGGTTCGGGCTTGTCTGCAAATGCTTTCCTCAGCCGCAGCTCCGCCCGCAAGGCGAGCATGACGTAGAACATCACGCCCACGCCGGCCATGGATTTCGACGGGAACGCGCAGCCCGGCTGGTTCGGGTTGACGATGCACTCGGCCTGGGGCAACACATCGCCGGGCAGGTGGTGGTCGGTGATCAGCGTGGCGATGCCGAGCCGCTTCGCGCGCGCCACGCCTTCCACGCTGGCGATGCCGTTGTCCACCGTGATGAGCAGATCGGGCGCGCGGCGCGCCGCGACATCCACCAGCTCGGGCGAGAGCCCGTAGCCCAGCTCCATGCGGTTGGGCACGAGGTAGTCCACCTGCGCGCCGAACGCCCGCAGCGCGCGCACGCCGACCGCGCATGCCGTGGCGCCGTCGGCGTCGTAGTCGGCGACGATGAGCAACTTCTTTCGCGCGGCGATGGCGTCGGCCAGCAGGCGCGCGGCGCGGTCCGCGTGGGCAAGCGCCGAGGGCGGCAGCAGCCGCGCGAAATCCTCGCCGAGCTGGTCCGCGCTGGCAATGCGCCGCGCGGCGTAGAGGCGTGCGAGCAGCGGATGCACCCCGGCCTGCTCGAGGCGGCGCCGGTCCGCTTCCGCGTACGTGCGCGTGAGGATCTTCACGCCTGCGCGGCCGCGTAGCCGGCGAGCGGCCGCGGCCGGCGCCAGAAGCGCCGCAGGTCACTGCGCACCGTCTCAAAGTACGCGCCGGCCCGGGGCACATGGATGGTGATCATGCCGATGCGCCCGCCGCGCAGGGCGGCAAGCAGCGGCGCGAACCAGAGCTCCTCAAGGCCGCCGGGCGGGTCGAGGACCAGCAGGTGACGCCCTTCTTCGGGCGCGCGTTCCAGCCAGGCGCCGGCGCCGGCCCCGGGCGATCGATGGCGCAGTCCCGCGAGGCGCGCGAGACCGAGGGCCGCAAGGTCGTCCGCGCTCACCGAGTGCCAGGCGCGGGAACCGGACGGCTGCACGGCGGCGGGCAGCCGGCCCGCGCCCCAGAGCCACACGCTGTTCACTACCGGTTCGCCGCGCGCCTCGCGCTCGGTGTTGATCGGGTGCTGGTACATCACCATCTGCAGTTCGTTCAGCAACGCATGCCAGCGCCTGTCCGGAAGCTCGGCGTCGATGTCATGGCCGGCGATTTCGGCCGGCGGCCGGGCGACGACCGGCCACTCCGGCCCGCCTTGCAGGCACCAGGCGAGCGGCCGTACCGCGTGAAGCGTGAAACGGTCACCGAAGTGCTCGTTCAGCGCTGCGGCGAGCGCCGTGGCATCCTCCGCGCACAGGGACAGCATATCGCCGGGAAACAGCCGCACCCGGTCGCGATCGGGCCGCAGGTGCACCGGGTCGGCGCGCATCCAGCGCGTCGTGCCCGGCTCCAGGCCGCAGGCCAGCGCGGTCAGCGCGCCGGCGGGCAGGAGGCCGTCGCCCAGCCCGAACGCGCGCGCGAGCCAGTCCTCGAGGCTGGCGGGGCGCGCGGTGGCGGCTCGGCCCCGTGCCAGCAGCAGCTCGAGCGCCGGCGAGCGCGCGCCCGCCGGCGCGTCGAACAATGCGGGTACGACGAGCTCGACGTGCATTAGTGTGGATATATCCAGTAGCGCAATCTACCGCAAAACGGCGGCCAGCTGCCAGAGCGCGAAGCCGAGGATGCTGATGCCGGACACGAAGTTGATAGCCCGGTAGAGCTTCGGGCCGACGCGCGCGCGCAGCCGGCCCGCGCCCGCGGCAAGCAGCAGCCACCAGGAGGCCGAGCCAAGGAACACGCCCAGCACCACCAGCGATGCGCTCGCGTAGTCGCTCGCGACCAGCCCGAGGCCCGCGAAGATCGCCACGAAAGCGAGGATGGTGGGCGGGTTGGCGAGCGTCAGCCCCAGCGTCGACAGGAAGGCGGCGTGCAGGCTTGTCCTTTCCTGTCGCATTTCCTGAGGTTCCAGCGGAACTGCGACCAGGCATTTCACCCCGAGATAAAGGAGAAAGACGCCGCCGGCCAGCCCGATCCAGTCGGCATGCTCGAGGAGGAACCCCGAGATCGCGGTCAGACCGAACGCCGCGACCGCGCCGTACAGCCCGTCGGCGACCGCGATGCCCATGCCCGACACGAAGCCCGCGAGCGCGCCGTGCGCGAGCGTGCGGCGGAAGCACAGCACCCACATCGGGCCGACCGTGGCCGCGAGCAGGAAGCCGAAGAGGAGGCCCTTCAGGAAGAGCGTCATGCGGAGACGATCCAGCCTTCCACCGGGTCAACGCTTTGCGGCAGGCCGTATCCGGCGTCGCGCCGCTCCCAGGCCCAGGCAGCCTGCATGGCACAGAGGGCGGCGTCGAGCCAGTCCCCGCTTGCGTCATCCATCTGTCTTCGCAGCCGCGGGGAAGTGACGTACAGGCGCATGCCGAACTGGTTTTCTTCCTTCGATTCGAGCAGGCCGAGGATTCGCTTGCGTGCCGCGGCGTTCGCACTGGCGGAGTGCGGTTTGTCGTTCTTGTAGTAGCGCTCGCCCATGCGCGAAACGGCCAGTCCCGGATACGCCTCGACCGCGATCTTGGCGGAGCCGGTTTCGTTCAGCCGCGGGATGTGAATGCCGGCGGCCAGCAGGCGCCAGGCGCCCTCGTAGAACATCTTTCCCACAGGCGGGTTGGCGAGGGTCTTCAGCGGGCTCTCGGATTTCGCCGCCAGATCGGTCTCGCGATGCTTGTCCCTGGGAGTGCGCGCGGCCTGGAATGCCTTCATCGCGACGCCCGAAAACTTTTCCTTTCCCCACAGGACGCAGTGATCGACCACGGACGGCCAGTTCTCGCCGAGGTCCTGCGCCTCCACGAACCGCCGCGGAAGCCCGAACGGGAAATCGAACCCGCCCATCCATGTGTCGTCGGTGCGCAGCCATTGCTCGTACGCCGGCCAGTCGCAGAACGAGCGGAACGCTTCGAGTGCGAGCCTGTCGCCCTGCAGGTCGCATTCTGCGACGACGACGGGCTTGTCGCGCTTTGGCGCAGAAGTGAAATCGACCCCGACAACGCGCATGCTCGCAATGCTCAGTCTCCCGGACGCCCGGGCATTGATGTATCATGCCGCAGTCATTGGGGAGTAGTCGCCGTCGTCACAACGGGGACGCGTCAACAGACTAGGGGCAACCCTTGGCGCGTCCGCTCCGGGCATCCGCCGGAACTGACGAGACCTTTGGCATCGGGGCTGCGCTCAACGACCGGGCGCGCGCTTCGGTGTCATCGGTTGGCGCAGTCCGCCCGGTCCGGAGTCTCCGATTGGATACATTCCTCGCCTCGCTGGTCCTCGTCGCGCTCGCGGAAGTGGGCGACAAGACGCAGCTCCTCTCGCTGATCCTCGCCGCGCGCTACCGCAAGCCGGTGCCGATCGTGCTGGGCATCCTCGTGGCCACGCTCGCCAACCATTTCCTCGCCGGGGCCCTGGGCGCCTGGATCCAGTCGCTGCTGTCGCCGCAGGCGCTGCGCTGGATCGTGGGCTGCTCGCTGCTCGCGGTCGCCGCTTGGACGCTGAAGCCGGATAAGTTCGAGGGCGAGGTGCGCGAGGAGACGCGCTACGGCGTGTTCGCGCTGACCTGCGTGGTCTTCTTCATCGCCGAGATGGGCGACAAGACGCAGGTCGCGACGGTGATCCTGGCCGTGCAGCACCAGGCGCTAGCGATGGTGGTGTTCGGCACCACGGCCGGCATGCTGGTCGCCAACGCGCCGGTGGTCTGGCTCGCCAACGCCGGCGCGAACCGCATCCCCTTCCGCGCGGTGCGGGTCGTCGCGGCGCTGCTGTTCGCGGCGATGGGGCTGGCGGCGCTCTTCACCGACGTCGGAGGCTGACCCACACGATCGCGTCCCACGGCAGCCTCGCCTGCGGCGGCACTGGCGCTCCTGCGGCCAGGCGCAGCTCCGCGGCCGGCCTGACAAGCACCTTCTCCACCGAAACGCCGGCGATCTGCCAGCGCTCGAAGAGCGAAGTGAATTCGGGCATGCCGCGCAAGGCGGCGGCGACGTAGGCGTTGTCCGTGCCGCGAACGGCGCGCCCGGCCGCGAGGCTCCAATGCCGGGAGGCCGAAGCCTCGCGCGCGAGCAACTCCGAGAGCCAGGGATGGCGCTCGAGGCGGCCGAAATCGACCGCGAGCTCGTGCGCTCCCTGGGCATGCGCGAGCAGCGCGCGCACCGCGCCCTGTGTGGACGCGAATCCGATCGGGCAGGCAGGCCGCAGGCCGAGGACAAGGCGCTCGCGCGCGTCGCGCTGCAGCGCGACCGGGCACTCGGCGGCCGGGTAGCTTGCGATTTCCGCGGCGAGCGCCGACGCGATCAGCAGTTCGAGCACGCTGCGAGCTCTGCGGCCGAAAGATTGTGAATGCGCCCGAAGCCGGCGACGAAGCGCGCGTCGCGCGGCAGGATGCGCCAGAAGCTGAAATCCGACAGCTCGAAGTTGATCGCCTGTTCCGGGAATTTTTGCAGCCAGGATCCTTTCAGTGCATCCTGCGGACCTGAAAGCTGCGCCGCTTCTCCCCTGATGGAAACTCTCATCAAGGTAAACGGATCCGCCCGGCCGTCGTCCGACTGCGCGATCGACAGGGCGACGCGCGGATCCTGCACCATGTCCTGCGTGTGCCAGGCGAGCCGGCTGACGTGGACGTGGAACGCAGTGAAGCCGGCATCCGGCTGATAGAGCGTCATCGAGGCCATCGGCGCGCCCTGGCGCAGCGTGGCGAGGTGCGCGGTGCGCTCGCGGCGCAGCAGCGCGGCGAGGCCCGCGGCGAAATCCGGCGGTTTAGTCATCGGAGCAATTCTAGTCAGTCGCGCTCCTGTCAGCCTATCCATTGCGGCGCCTGGATGCCGTGCCTAAGATTGCGTTGTGGACCGATTCCACCGCTATTACGCTCTGCACAGGGTGCTGGCCGGCCGGCGCGTGCCGGTGAGTCGCCGCGAACTGGAATCGAAGCTCGAATGCTCGCGCGCGACCGTGAAGCGCCTGGTGGAAGACTTGCGCGGCTACGGCGCGCCGATCCGCTATGAGCGTGCCCGCAACGGCTATCTATTTGCCGCAATTTTTTCGACGTGCGCACCTTCGGCGCGGTGATGTCGACCGGGGTGAATTGTGGGCAAGCGCGCGGTCCCGTGCAGTTGACGTTCGCGCGGTCCATGGAACCAGTCATCGCATCGGAACACTCGATTACTCGCATGGCAGTGGCGACTGAGAAGGAGTCGGAAAGCCAGGAGGGGGACAACCGCACCATGGGTCGCAAGCACACGGTGCCGTATGGGCTATACCGCTCGCACGGTTTCGTGTCGGCCTTTCTCGCAAGGCAGACCGGATTCGGCGACGAAGATATCGAACTGTTCTTCAAGGCATTGGAGGACATGTTCGAGCATGATCGCTCAGCCGCACGCGGAGAGATGGCGACTCGGGCGCTCATCGTGTTCAAGCACGCGTCCGAGCTCGGCAATGCTCATGCGCACGCGCTGTTCGACCGCGTGAAGTTGAAGCGAAAGGACGAGGTCGAGGTGCCGCGTTCCTTTTCGGACTACGAACTCACGATCGACGAGGCGGGACTGCCGTCCGGGGTGACGGTGATTCGACGGGTGCAGCGGCGAAGCAATTCAGAGCCGATGGCGCCAGTACCCAGGCTTTCGACTGTGATGGGAAACGGCGAAGATCCGAATGATCTCGGCTTCTATGCGGTAGTGCAGGGAATAGGGGTGGCGGCGCAGCGGGTACGAACGGGTTCCACGGCAGCCAGGGGTGCCGATTCTGGGAAGAGCGAGAAGGAGGCCGACGACGCGCTGAATCTCGCTGTCGAATCTTGTGGCCTGCAGCGGTCATGCTTCAATGAGGTATCGGCGGATGGATTCGAACAGTTCCTGCTCGGCCGCAGGGTCGAATTCCGCGATCACTACTTGCCGTGGCTGTCGATCAGCGCGCGAATTTTGGCGAACACTTCCTCTGCCGGAACGCCTTTGGTCCTGCCTGCCTCGAAATCGTCGATGCGCCGGGCGATTTCTTCATCCCAAGCGCGTGCGATTTCTTCCGGTGTACCCTCCGACTGTCCATCGATACTTTCGATCAGCGCGCCGATCAGTTCGTCGCGTTCGCTCGGAGCAAGCTGCAGGGCGCGGGATTTCAGGTCATCCAGCAGGGCGGACATTAGAACCTCCTTGTGCGAGTACGGTCGGATCAACGCAGCTTCGCGCGCAGCTCTGCCATGACTTGCTCCTGCGGAATGGTCTCGACCTCGCCGCTGTCGATCTGCGCGATGCGGCGCGCGACTTCCGCGTCCCACGCGGCTGCAACGGCTTCGGGCGTGTCGATGCTTATCCAGAGCCTGTCCGCCAGGTCGGCGCGCTCTTGCGGCGAAAGTTGCATCGCCTCGGCGGCAATTTGTTCGTAGGTCAGTGACACGGTCGGCTCCTGTCTCAGTCGTGCTTCGTGGATTCTAATCCTGCCTAAGAAGGAATGCAGCCAGTGCCGACGCCTGAGAGCGATACGAAGGAACCCATCCCGATCTCTGCGCGCCAGCACTGGTGCTATTGCCCGCGGCAGTGCGGGCTGATCCATCTCGAGCAGGCGTTCGCGGAGAACGTGCACACGCTGCGCGGGCGGGCGCTGCCGCTGTTTCACGACCGGTTGGGCCTGGTCGGCAAGGCGGACGCGGTGGAGTTCGAGGCCGGAGGCAACCCCTATCCCGTCGAATACAAGCACGGCTCGCGGCACAAGCGGGCGGACATCGCGGCCTGCGACGAGCTGCAGCTCGCCGCGCAGGCGCTGTGCCTGGAAGCGATGACGGGTAAGGCGGTGCCGGAGGGCGCGCTGTTTTACGCCAAATCGAAGCGACGGCGCGCGGTGCCGATCACGCCCGCCCTGAGATGCGAGGTGGAGAAGACCGCCGCGGACGTACGCGCGATGCTGGCGTCGGGGGAAGCTTTCGCCGCCGACGCCGGACCGCACGCGTTGCAAGGAATGCTCGCTGAAGAGCACTTGCCAGCCCGAAGCGGTCGCGGACCTGGCGCAGGATGCGGATATCCGCGCGCGCCTGTTCGAGCCGGTCGCGCTGGGTCTCGTGCCGCTCATCCAGGCCCGCCTGCTCGCGCGTGCGATCCGCGGCGACACGGACGGCTACATGCCGTTTCTCATCCGTTGAGTTGCAGCATGCTGGTGATCGTATGCTACGACGTCAACACCGAAACCAGGGCCGGCCGGCGGCGGCTGCGGCGTGTGGCGAAGGTCTGCGAGGGCTCGGGCAGCGAGTCCAGAAATCGGTGTTCGAGTGCAAGGTGAACTTGATGCAGATGGAGGAACTGGATCGCCGAGGACCCGTACATGCGCTATCCCCGCCTGACGCCTGAGCCGCTGCAAGCGGTGTTCGCGCATGCCGCTGAGGTCTTGAGAGACGAGGACTTCATTGCCAGCGCAAAGACGGTGGCGTGACGCCGTAGCATTTCGTCAACGAGGATTTTCTGGATTCATCTGCTCGGCAGCTGCGCTGACCCTTCAGCACTGGCGCGATCGCCCATGCCGGCGTGGCAGCCTATCCCTTCCGTCGGCCGTCGAACAACGCAAGAATTCTCGCGGGCAACGGCGCATCGAAGTCGCTCGGATAACGTAGCGATCCTTTCAGTACGCCGAAACAGACCTTTTGAGTACGTGCGCCGGAGATCCTCGGAGCGGGATGCGGGTTAGAAGTGTCCACTTTTTGATTCGCTTTCATTAGCATGTTCCGTGCTGAGCCAGTTTAGCTGAACCCGGCCGCGTTACCGGGGGAATTCGGGTATTCTCGCGCGCGTGCGCTACGAACTCCTGGTCGGCTTGCGCTACACGCGCGCCAAGCGCCGCAACCACTTCATCAGCTTCATCTCCGCCACCTCGATGGCCGGCATCGCGCTGGGCGTGGCGGCGCTGATCGTGGTGCTGTCGGTGATGAACGGCTTCCAGAA
>JADLES010000096.1 GCA_020845995.1 Burkholderiales bacterium
CGGTTCCGCAGCCTCGGACGCGCCGTTCCGGAGCAATCTCAACGGCTTGCGTCGTTTTTTGCTACTATTCGCGCCCCGCGCATTGGATGTGATTGCCCAGGCAATGAAGACCTACGCAGCGAAAGCCGAAAACGTGGTGCACGGCTGGTACGTCGTGGACGCCCAGAACAAGGTGCTGGGCCGCCTCGCATCGCAGCTGGCGAAGCGCCTGCGCGGCAAGCACAGGCCGGAGTACACCCCGCACGTCGACACCGGCGACTACATCGTGGTGCTGAACGCCGCGAAGATCCGCGTCACCGGGCGCAAGGCGCTCGGCAAGAAGTATTACCGGCACACGACCTACCCCGGCGGCATCAAGGAAACGGATTTTGCCAAGCTGCAGGCGAAGTTTCCCGACCGCGCCCTGCAGCGCGCGGTGAAGGGCATGCTGCCCAAGGGGCCGCTCGGCTACGCGATGCTGCGCAAGCTGAAAATTTATGCTGACGCCACGCATCCGCACGGCGCGCAGCAGCCCAAGGCGCTGGAGATCTAGAAGCCCAAACCCTACGGAAAGGCACGTCGGAAAAATCATATGGTCGGCGATTACTACTACGGCACGGGGCGGCGCAAGAGCTCGGTCGCGCGCGTGTTCCTCAAGCCCGGCAAGGGCCAGTTCGAGGTGAACGGCAAGCCGGTGGACGTTTTCTTCGCGCGCGAGACCGGCCGCATGATCGTGCGCCAGCCGCTCGAGCTGACCAAGAATCTCGCCACCTTCGACATCCGGGTGAACGTGCACGGCGGCGGCGAGAACGGCCAGGCCGGCGCGGTGCGCCACGGCCTTGCGCGCGCATTGATCGAGTATGATGCGACGCTCAAGCCGGCGTTGAGCGCGGCGCGCCTGGTGACCCGGGACGCGCGCGAAGTGGAGCGAAAAAAGGTCGGCTTGCACAAGGCGCGGCGGCGCAAGCAGTACTCGAAACGCTAGACCGATACTTTCATCAGCACAAGCCGCCCGCGGGCGGCTTTTTGTTTTGGGAAGGTGCGATCCATGATCAAGGCGGGAGTGGTGGGCGGTACGGGGTACTCGGGCGTGGAGCTGCTGCGCCTGCTCGCGCAGCATCCTCAGGTCGAGCTGGCGGCGGTCACCTCGCGCCCGGAGGCCGGCCGCCCGGTCAGCGCCGCGTATCCAAGCCTGCGCGGCTGCGTCGAGGTGGCATTCTCGCACCCCGACAAGGCGCCGCTCGCGCAGTGCGACGTGGTCTTCTTCGCGACGCCGAACGGCGTCGCGATGGGCGAAGCGCGCCGGCTGCTCGATGCGGGCGCGCGCATCGTCGACATTTCCGCCGACTTCCGCCTGAAGGACGTGGCCGAATGGGAGCGCTGGTACAAGATGAAGCACGCGGCGCCGGAGCTCCTCGCCGAGGCGGTGTACGGATTATGTGAAGTGAACCGCGAGAAGATCCGCGACGCGCGCCTGGTCGCCAACCCGGGCTGCTACCCGACCACGGTGCAGCTCGGGCTGCTGCCGCTGGTCGAGGCTGCCGCGGTCGACCTCGATCACCTGATCGCCGACGCGAAGTCCGGGGTTTCGGGCGCCGGCCGCAAGCTTGAGCAGAGCCTGCTGTATGCCGAGGCCTCCGAGAACTTCGCCGCCTACGGCGTCACCGGCCACCGCCACTGGCCGGAAATCCGGCAGGGCCTCGCGCAGCTCGCCGGGCGCGAGATCGGCCTGGTGTTCACGCCGCACCTCGTGCCGATGGTGCGCGGCATCCACGCCACGCTCTACGGGCGGATCGTCAAGGAGCTCGACTTCCAGGCGCTGTACGAAAAGCGCTATGCGAAGGAACCGTTCGTCGACGTGATGCCCGCGGGCAGCCACCCGGATACGCGCTCGACCCGCGCCGCCAATGTCTGCCGGATCGCGGTGCACCGCCCGGCAGAGCAGGGCGAGCGCGCCGACACGCTGGTGGTCCTCTCGGTGATCGACAACCTGATGAAGGGCGCCTCCGGGCAGGCGGTGCAGAACATGAACCTGATGTTCGGCCTGCCCGAGGCGACCGGACTGGAACAGGTCGCGGTGGTGCCCTAGCGGGCGCGATGGCCGGGCGCCTCTCCAAGCTGCGCCAGCGCTTCGGCATCGCCGCGCCGAAGGTCTCGGTGCGCACCCACGTGCCGTGGTACCTGCGCTGGTTCGGCCTTGCCGCGCTGCTCGTCCTGTCGGTCGCCTTCGCCATCTGGACCTGGGACGCCGGGCGGCGCTTCGCGGGCTTCGACCGCAGCGAGGTCGAGCAGGAGCTCGCCGCCGCGCGCGGCGAGCTCGTCAAGCTGCGCGAGGAGCTGGAGCGCCTGCGCGCGCTCGCCAACGCGGCCGACAGCAAGGTCGCCATCGAGCGCACGGCGCAGCAGAAGCTAGCGCAGCAGATCAGGGGGTTCGAGCAGGAGAACGCGCGCCTGCGCGAGGAGCTGGCGCTGTTCGAGAGCATGCTGTCCTCGGAGACGGCGACCGCTGCGCCCCTTTCGATCCTGCGCTTCAAGGTGGAGCCCGACGTGCTGCCGGGAGAGTTTCGCTACCGGCTGCTGTTGCTCGCCTCCGGGCCGCGGCGTGGGCGCGAATTCCAGGGGCGCATGGAGCTGGCGGTGGGCCTGACGGAAGGCGGGCGCAGTGCTATCATTACGGTGCCCGGCCAAGGGGGCGCGGAGGATTCTGCGTTTCGCTTGTCATTCAAGCACTTCCAGCGGATCGACGGCAGTTTCCGCGTGAGCCCCAAGGCCAAGGTCGACAGCGTCCAGTTGCGCGTCTACGAGAGCGGCTCCGTCGAGCCGAAAGCGACGCAAAGCGTGACGCTCGGCTGAGGCGGCGGAGCCAAGGAGCCAGAGCCATGTTTCGCAGGGAAAGCAAGCCGCAGAACCGCATCGACAGCCTGATCGGCGCGACCACGCGGATCGAGGGCAACGTGTTCTTCAGCGGCGGGCTGCGCATCGATGGCGCGGTGCGCGGCAGCGTCGCGGCGCTGCCGGACCAGCCGGGTACGCTGGTGGTCTCGGAGCATGCGCGCATTGACGGCGAGGTGCAGGCCGCGCACGTGGTGGTGAACGGCACCATCAACGGCCCGGTGGATTCGCGCGAGTCCCTCGAACTGCAGGCGAATTCGCGGGTCAAAGGGGACGTGCACTACAAGAGCATCGAGATCCAGCAGGGCGCCGTGATCGAAGGGCGCCTGGTACATCACTCCGCGGAGGTCAAGGCGGTCGAACTCAAGGTCGCGAAGTAGCGACAGGAAAGGCAGGGGTACGGCAATGAACGCAGTCACCGACATGCCCGATGCGCTGGTCTTCTCGGACAGCGCCGCGAACAAGGTCAGGCAGCTGATCGAGGAAGAAGGCAACCCGGAGCTGAAGCTCCGCGTATTCGTCACGGGCGGCGGCTGCTCGGGATTCCAGTACGGCTTCACCTTCGACGAAGTCCAGAACGAGGACGACTCGGTGATGGAAAAGAACGGCGTGCGCCTGCTCATCGACCCGATGAGCTACCAGTACCTCTCGGGGGCGGTCATCGACTACACCGAGGGCCTGGAAGGCGCGCAGTTCGTGATCAAGAACCCGAACGCGACCTCCACCTGCGGCTGCGGGTCCTCGTTCTCCCCCTAGCCCCGCCCAGGGGCCAGCGCCCGGTCCCGTCTCCCGTTCAGGCCGGATAGACGGCGCCGAGCACGCGCGGCCCGCGCGCGCCCGTCGCCGCTGGCAGGTTGCCGGGCTGCCCATCGAGCGCACGCCGCGCGAGCCAGGCGAAGGCGGTCGCCTCCACCAGTTGCGGGTCGATGCCGTGTCCGGCGCTCGTCTCGAGCACGGCCGGCGCGCAGAGTTGCACCAGCCGCTGCATGAGCGCCGTGTTTTTCACGCCGCCGCCGCAGGCAATCACGCGCCGCGCTCCCGTGCCGTGGCGAAGGAGCGCGCCGGCCACGCTACGCGCGGTCAGCTCGAGGAGCGTGGCCTGGACCGCCTGCGGGTTCTCGCCCCCGCGCAGCGCCCCTTCCAGCCAGTGCACGTTGAACAGGTCGCGCCCCGTGCTCTTTGGCGGGGGCAATCCGAAGTAGGGCTCGCGCAGCATTCGCTCCAGCAGCTCGGCGAGCGCCGTTCCGGCCGCCGCCCAGGCGCCGCCTTCGTCGCAGGCCTTGCCGAGATGACGCGCGGCCCACAGATCGAGCAGGCAGTTCCCGGGCCCTGTGTCGAACCCCGTGGCCGCGCCCTGCCGCGGCAGGAAGCTCAGGTTGGCGATGCCCCCGAGATTGAGCACCGCGCGGTCTTCGGCGGGGTCCGCGAACACGGCGGCGTGAAATGCCGGCGCGAGCGGCGCGCCCTGGCCGCCCGCGGCGATGTCCCGGCTGCGGAAGTCGGCGACGACGCAGACGCCGGTCAGCTCGGCGAGCCGGGCCGCATTGCCGATCTGCACGGTGTAGCCGCGCTCGGGGTGGTGCCGGATGGTCTGGCCGTGGCAACCGATGGCGCGGAGGGACGGCGCGGCCGTTCCCGATTCCTTCAGGACGGCGGCGACCGCTTCGGCGTAGCGGCCAGCCAGGTCGTTGCCCGCCTGCGCCGCCCGGTCGATCTCGTCCGCGCCGCTGGCATTCAGCGCCAGCAGCTCGCGGCGCAGCGGCGCATCCAGGGGAACCTGCGCGTTGGCCAGGAGCCGGGGTTTCGCGCCAGACAGGTCGACCAGCACCGCGTCGACCCCGTCCAGGCTGGTGCCCGACATGAGGCCGACGAACAGCTGGTCTTTCACTCCAGCGCCGCCACCTTGCTGCCGGCGAGGAGATCGAGCTGCGCGAACAGCGGCTGCGCCTTGGCGCGAAACGCGTCCATGTCGTGGCGCGCGACCGGGGCGCCGGCGGGCAGCGGCACCGACAGCGGGTTGCGCGCGGCGCCGCCGACGCGGAACTCATAGTGCAGGTGCGGGCCCGTTGCCCAGCCCGTCTGCCCGACCATCCCAACCGTATCGCCCTGCGCGACGCGCGCGCCGCCACGGATGCCGCGGCCGAATGCCTTCAGGTGCGCGTAGGCCGTGGTGTTGCGGGCGTCGTGGCGGATGACGACCAGGTTTCCGTAGCCGCCCTGCCGGCCCGCGAACTCGACGATGCCGTCGCCGACGGCGCGCACCCGCGTCCCGGACGGCGCCGCGTAGTCCACGCCCCGGTGCGCGCGCCAGGACTGCACGAACGGGTGCTTGCGCATGCCGAAAGCGGAACTCACGCGCGAGAATTCCAGCGGCGAGCGCAGCAGCGCCTTGCGCATGTTCCTGCCGTCGGGCGCGTAGTAGCCGTCGCCGAACCAGGCTGCCTTCAGGCTGCGGCCCTGGCTGACGAAATCCGCCGCGAGCACGCGCCCGGCGCGCAGCGGCCGGCCGCCGAACCAGTGCGTCTCGTAGACCACCGAGAAACGGTCGCCCTGGCGCAGTTCGCGATGGAAGTCGATGTCGCCGCCGAAGATCTCCGCCAGCTGCAGGGAAACGCTGTCGGGAATGCCGGCGGCATCGCTCGCGCCGAAGAGGGACGATCGGATCACCGCGCTCCTGCGCTCGGTGCGCGTGACGGCCTGCGCGCGGCGCTCGCTCGCCGCCAGTCCCCGGCCGGCGCGCTCGATGCGCACGATGCCGTCGCGCGAGGCGAGATATTCCAGCCAGACCAGCTCGCCCTCGCGCGCGCCGCCGGCGCGCACTTCCGCCGCGACGATCGCGCCGGGACGCAGCAGGCGGATTTCCCGCCGGCCGACCAGCGCGCGCGCATCGTCGGCGGCGATCCCCAGCCGCGCGAACAGCCCGGCGAGCGTGTCGCCGCGTTGGAACCGCTCTTCGCGCACGTAGCTCGCCGGCGCCGGCAGCAGCGCCTGCTCGAGCCGGATCGGCAGTTGCTCCGGCACCGCCGCCTTGGCGAGCAGCAGCTCGGTGTCGGCCGAGGGCGCGATGCTCGCGACCGCGGCGACCGCGCCCGTGACCGCGAACGCGATGAGCGCGGCGGCGCGCTTCCATAAGGCCGGGCGTAGCCCGGGGTGGGCCGGGCGCGGCGCGGAGTGCGTGCTCATGGATCGGCTAGAATCCCTTGCTATTCAGAGACCTGGGGAGTGTAGCACGCATGGTGCATGTGGCTGAGGCGATGGCGATCATCAAGCGGGGCTGCGAAGAGTTGATCGTCGAGGAGGACCTGGCGCGCAAGCTGGCGACGGGGCGCGCGCTGCGGATCAAGCTCGGCCTCGATCCGACCGCGCCCGACCTGCACCTGGGGCACACCGTGGTCATCAACAAGCTCAAGCACTTCCAGGATCTCGGCCATCAGGTGCAGTTCCTGATCGGCGATTTCACCGGGATGATCGGCGATCCCACCGGCAAGAACCAGACGCGGCCGCCGCTGTCGCGCGAGCAGATCGTCGAGAACGCCAGGAGCTACCGCGCGCAGATGGCGAAGATCCTCGACCCGGGCAAGACGCAGGTGATGTTCAACTCGGAATGGTCGGACAAGCTCGGCGCCGAGGGCATGATCCGCCTCTCGGCGCGCTACACGCTCGCGCGGCTGCTCGAGCGCGACGACTTCGCCCGGCGCTTCCGGTCGCGGCAGCCGATCGCGATGCACGAGCTTCTGTACCCGCTCATGCAGGGCTACGACTCGGTGGCGATGAAGGCCGACGTGGAGCTGGGCGGCACCGACCAGAAGTTCAACCTGCTCGTCGGCCGCGAGCTGCAGAAGGATTTCGGCCAGGAACCGCAGTGCGTCCTGACGATGCCTCTGCTGGAAGGCACCGACGGCGTGGAGAAGATGTCCAAGTCGCTCGGCAACTACGTCGGCATCGCCGAGCCGCCGCGGGAAATCTTCGGCAAGCTGATGCGCATCTCCGACGAGCTCATGTGGCGCTACCTGGAGCTGCTGTCCTTCCAGGACATGCGCGCGATCCAGGCGAAACGCAGGGCGGTGAACGAAGGGGCCAACCCGCGCGACGTGAAGTTCGATCTCGCGCGGGAGATCGTGGAACGCTTTCATGGCCCCGCGGCCGCGCGCCGGGCCGGCGAGGAATTCAACGCGCGCTTTCGCGAAGGCGTGCTGCCCAAGGACATGCCCGAGCTGTCGCTGAGCGCGCCGGAGGGCGGCGTGGCGATCGCCCAGCTTCTCAAGCAGGCGGGCCTGGCCCCCAGTTCTTCGGAAGCCAACCGCGTGATCGAGCAGGGCGGCGTGAAGGTGGACGGCGCGAAGGTTTCGGATCGCGGAATGAGGTTGGCGAGAGGACGGTCTTTCGTCATTCAGGTCGGCAAGCGCAAGCTGGCGAGGGTCACGCTGCGATGAGCGCCGCGCGCGACGAGGTCTACGCCATCTAGTACGCGCCTGACGTGGGTTTCGACTTCGACGAGGTCATCGAGCGGCGCGGCAGCTGGAGCATGCGCTGGGAGCGCGATCCGCCCGAGGTCATCCCGCTCTGGGTCGCGGACACCGATTTTCGCGCGCCTCCGGCCGTGCTCGCGGCGATGTCGCGTCGCCTCGCGCATGGAATACTCGGCTACAGCGTGCCGCCGGCGCCGCTGCGCGACGCCCTGATCGAGCGCATGCAGCGCCTCTACGGCTGGCGGGTCGAGCCCGACTGGGTGGTTTTCGTCCCCGGCGTGGTGCCCGGGCTGCATCTCGCGGCGCGGCACCTGACCCGTCCGGGAGAGCATCTGCTCCTGCCCCGGCCCGTGTACCACCACCTCAAGCGCGCGCCCGAAGGCGCGGGGCGGGAATTCACGGAGGTGCCGCTCACGCTCGCGGACGGCCGCTGGGTCTGGGACGAGGACGCGCTCGCCGGGGCGGCGAGGCCGCGGTCACGGCTGCTGATGCTGTGCAACCCGCAGAATCCCGGCGGCACCATCTTTCGGCGCGACGAGCTGGAGCGCCTGGCCGCGTTCGCCGCGAAGCACGATCTGCTGATCTGCTCGGACGAGATCCACGCCGACCTGCTGCTTGACGTGGGCAAGCCGCACGTGCCCATCGCGAGCGTCTCGCGCGAGGCCTCTCGGCGCACGGTGACGCTGCTCTCGCCGAACAAGGCGTTCGGCATACCGGGCGCGGGCTGCGCCTTCGCCGTGATCGAGGACGCCGATCTGCGGCGCGCCTTTTCCACCGACCACCATGCCACGGTGCATGACGCCTCGGTGCTCGCCTACGAGGCGGCGCTGGCCGCCTATCGCGAATGCGAGCCGTGGCTGCAGGCGCAGCTCGCCTACCTGCGCGCCAACCGCGATCTCGTCGAGCGCGAGATCGCCGCGACGCCGGGCCTGGCGATGGCGCACGTCGAGGCGACCTTTCTCGCCTGGATCGACGCCTCGGGCCTGGACGTCGCGGACCCGTACCGGCACTTCCTCGAGCACGGGGTGGCGCTGTCGCCGGGGCGCCAGTTCGGCAGCCCGCGCTTCGTGCGCCTGAATTTCGGCACGCGCAGGGAATTGCTCGCGCAGGCGCTCACGCGGATCCGATCCGCGTCCAGGTAACGGATCCGATCCGCGTCCAGGTAACGGATCCGATCCGCGTCAGGCTCGCGCGTCAGCTCCGCATCCAGGCGGAGCCCCAGAGGTTGAGCGTTCGCTGCTCATGGGGCCAGGTGCGGAAGGCCGCGTCCTGCGCCATCCGTTCGATCTCGGCGGAGAACTCCACCTTGTGCCCGTCGGGGTCCTCGATCATGAAGAAGAGATTGTTGCCCGCGCCGTGGCGCCCGGGGCCCCACCAGAGCGGGATGCGCAAGGCGCCCATGCGGTCGCCCCAGTCGCGGATATCCATCCATCCGCCGGTCTCGTAGCTGTGGTGATCGGCGCGGGACTCCGGCGCGCGGAAGGCGGCGAAGCTGTGATGCTCGGGGTCGGAGCGCAGGAACACGGCGGCGAGATCGCCGCCGTCCAGCACGCGGTCGGACTCCAGCGCTCCCAGCGAATCCCGGTAGAAGGCGAGCACTTCCGGCACGCGCACGCTCGCGCAGACGAAATGCTGCAGGCGCGCCGTCGGCCCGCCCGCGGCCGGCGCCGCCGCGTGCCGCGGCAGGCCGAACACCAGGCGCCGCCCGTCGGGATCGGCAACCGCGAAGGCCCCCGCCTCGAACAGCGGCGAGGGGGATGCCTCGCGCGCGACGCCGCGAGCGTCCAGCGCGGAAGCGTACCGCGCCAGGTGCTCCGCGCCTTGCATGGCGAGGGCGAACCAGGGGACCGATCCGGCCGCGCCGCGGCCCACCACCATGCTTCGCCCGGGCCCCCGCACCAGCCACTCGCCTGCGGCGAGCGGCTCGACCGCGTCGCCGAGCAATTCGCCGTAAAAGCGCGCCAGGCGCTCCGGCTCCGCGCTGTCGCGCCGCAGGTGGTGCAGGGTCGCGGGCCAGAGGGGTGCGCTCATGCGCGACCTCCGCGCGCGGACAGGCTCACGGCCGCATCGAGCACGCGCGACAGGTGCGGATCGTCGAGGCCGAGCGCGAGCATGTGCTCGAGCGTGTTGCGAATGTAGTCCACGCAGGCGCCGCGCTGGCCGATTCCCTGCGCCACCAGGCGGGCCCTGCCGTGCAGATCGAGCTCGCGCACGAACTGCGGATGCGAGGCATCGGCGACGAAGGCGAGCGCGCGCACGCGCCGGCCCGGCGTGACGGTGACCGGAATGAGCGTCGGCTTGTAAACCCTGTTGAGCATTTCGCGCCGCCATAATGCCTCAAGCACGCGGCGCGCGCGCGACCGTGGAACCCGGAAGGCCATCCCCCAGCAGGAGCCGCCATGGCACAGCCCCATCACCAGCCCGGGCTTGCGCGGCGTGCCCCGGTAACGGTGCGACAGGATGCACATCGCGCGGTGGTAGCCGCGCGCGAGCGCCGGAGACTTGCGGTTCGCGCGGAACCCCGGCGACCACATGAGCGAACCGTAGCCGAAGATCCAGAATTCGCCGGGCGGCAGGCTGTCCTGGAACTGGGCGATCTCCATCCGGCAGCATTCTATATTCGCCGCCGGTCGCGGCAAGTGCGGGCCTGGTCAACGGTTTGGCGGCAGGCACGTTACTTGGCCACGTTCCGCCAGGACCGGATTGCACAAACCAGGAGAAAGCACATGCTGAAGCAGAAACTGATGCTCGCCGCCGTGGCGTCACTGTTCGCCGCATCGGTCTTCGCGCAGGCCAAGCCGGCCGCGCCGGCCTCGCCAGCCACGCCTGCTGCACCGGCCGCCGCCCCCGCGCCCGCGAAGGCAGAGCCGGCGAAAGACGTCGCGCGCGCCAAACAACCGGCTTCCAAGGGGAAAAGCAAGGGCAAGGCGAAGACCAAGGGCAAGGGCAAGACGAAGGCCAAGTCCTCGGCCACCGAGGCGCCGAAGAAGGATTCCGGCAAGTAGGTTTTGCCGCGCGCGGGTCCGGGCTGGTCGCCCCGGGCCGGAACGGGGTTTCGTCCGCCGCTATGCTAG
>JADLES010000097.1 GCA_020845995.1 Burkholderiales bacterium
CCCGCTCGCGGCGGTGGCGAAGGCTGCCGAATCCCCCGCGGTCATCCGCACGCTCGGCGCCTCCGCCAGGCGCGCGAAGTTGCGCGCGGCCGAGCGCCGGTAGGCGGGGTCGTAATGCTCCTCCAGCAGCCGCGCGACGAGGTCGGCCCAGCGGCCCTCCGCCGCGAGCGCCTTCCACTCGCCGACCTTCTCGCGACCGTGCAGGCCGGCGAGGCAATCGAGCCGCGCGTTGAGCGCGGGCAGGTCGGCGAAGAAGTGCCGGTACTCGTCCATCAGCAGCGCCACGCGCGCGTCGTTCGCCGTGTCGAGCAGGACGCACTCACTCGCGCGCATGCGCGCGATCAGGGCATCGGGGACCTGGAGTTGGCCGATTTTCTTGGATTCGCCTTCGACGAAGATCTCCTTTTCGGGCCTCAAGGACTGAAGGGTTTCAAGTAAAAGGCTTTCAAACATCTTCTGCGAAGGCTGTGGCCTTTGCGGCAGGCCGCCGAGCACCGAGCCCCGGTGCGCGGCGAGGGCTTCGAGGTCCAGCACCTGCGCGCCCGCGGCCGCGAGCGCCGCGAGCAGGCGGCTCTTGCCGCTGCCGGTGACGCCGTGCACGACGCGAAAGCGGAGCTGGTCGGGCAGCGCGGCGAGCCGCTCCACGACGTGCCTGCGGTAGGCCTTGTAGCCGCCCGCGAGCGTCTTCGCGTCCCAGCCGATCTCGCGCAGCACGTGCGCGAAGGCGCCCGAGCGCTTGCCGCCGCGCCAGCAATAGACGAGGGGGCGCCAGGCCTTGGGCTTGTCCAGGAGGGCGGTCTCGATATGAAAGGCGATGTTCTTCGCCACCAGGCTTGCGCCGAGTTTCTTGGCCGCGAACGGCGATTCCTGCTTGTGGATGGCGCCGACGCGCGCGCGTTCCTCGTTGGACAGTACCGGGTATGAAGCCGCGCCGGGGATGTGGTCTTCCGCGAACTCGGCAGGCGAGCGCGCATCGAGGATGGCGTCGAACTCGCCGAGGCGCGCAACGTCGATGCTCGTTGATTTCACGGGTAAAATTCTACGCGCATGAACGCCCCCGAGAAGATCAGGCTCACGCAGTTCAGCCACGGCGGCGGCTGCGGCTGCAAGATCGCGCCCGCCGTGCTTTCCGAACTGCTCGCGACGACGCCCATCCGCGCGCTGCCGAAGGAGCTGCTGGTCGGCAGCGAAACCGCCGATGACGCCGCCGTCTACCGCCTCAACGACACGCAGGCGATCGTGGCCACCACCGATTTCTTCACGCCCATCGTCGACGATCCCTACGACTTCGGCCGCATCGCCGCGACCAACGCCCTCTCCGATGTCTACGCGATGGGCGCGAAGCCCCTCTTCGCGCTCGCCGTGGTCGGCATGCCGCTGGAGAAGATCCCGCTGCCGGTGATCGGCAGGATTCTCTCGGGCGGGGAATCGGTGTGCGCCGAGGCCGGCATCCCGATCGCCGGCGGCCATTCCATCGACGTGCTCGAGCCGATTTACGGCCTGGTCGTCCTCGGCCTGGTCGATCCGGCAAACCTGAAGCGCAATTCGACGGCGCGGGCGGACGACGTGCTGATCCTCGGCAAGCCGCTCGGGGTGGGCATCCTCTCGGCGGCGTTGAAGAAGGGCGAGCTCTCGGCGGCGGGCTACGAGGCGATGCTGGCGGCGACCACCAGGCTCAACACGCCGGGCGCGGCGCTCGCGGAAATGTCGGGCGTGCACGCGATGACCGACGTGACGGGCTTCGGCCTCGCCGGGCACCTGCTGGAAATCTGCAGAGGCTCGGGCTTGTCCTCGGAAATCTCGTTCGACCGCCTGCCGTTCATCCCCGAGGCGCTCGAGCTGGCGCGGCAGGGCGTCGCCACGGGCGCCTCGGAACGCAACTGGAACGGCTACGGCAAGGACGTGGCGCTGCCCGCGGGCGCGCCCGAGTGGCAGCGCAAGCTCCTCACCGACCCGCAGACCAGCGGCGGACTGCTGGTCGCCTGCGCGCCGCAAGCGCGGGACGCGGTGCTGGCGGAATTCGCCCGGCAGGGCTTCGCGCAGGCGCAAGCGATCGGCCGGCTCGCGGCCGGCCCGGCCCGGCTCAGGGTTTCCTGAGCAGCGGCGCGAGCGCGCGCCAGACGTTGTCCAGCATCCTCGGCTGCGCCGCGGGCGTCGGATGGATGCGGTCGGGCTGGAAAAGCTCGGCTTTCTCCGCGATGCCCTCCAGCAGGAACGGCAGCAGCGCGGCCTTGCTCGAGCCGGCCACCTCCCGGAACGCGCGCTCGAAGACCTGCGCATAGGGTTCGCCGTAGTTGGGCGGCATGCGCATGCCGACCAGCAGCACGCGCGCGCCGGCCTTCTGCGCCTGCCCGATCATCGCCGCGAGGTTCTGCTTCATCTGCGCCACCGGCAGGCCGCGCAGGCCGTCGTTGCCGCCCAGCTGCAGAATCACGATCGCCGGCCGGTGGCGCTCCAGCGCCTTGCCGAGGCGCGCGAGGCCGCCGGCCGTGGTCTCGCCCGAGATGCTCGCGTTGGCGACGCTATAATCGGGCCGCTCGCGCTGCAGGCGCTGCGCGAGCAGGGCCACCCAGCCGCTTTGCTCCGGCATGCCGTACGCCGACGACAGGCTGTCGCCGTACACCAGCACCGTTTTTCCATGCGCGGCAGGCGCCGCCCAGCCAAGGCAGATGAACCACAGCCAAACAAGCATCCTGAGCGCGCGCGGCATCGGCAAGACGGTGAAGAGCGGTGACAGCGACCTCGTCATTTTGCGGGAGATCGACCTCGCCGTCACGGCCGGCGAGGCGGTCGCCGTCGTCGGCGCCTCGGGCTCGGGCAAGTCCACGCTGCTCGCCATCCTCGCCGGCCTCGACACCCCGACCACGGGCGCGGTGCGGCTCGACGGCGCCGACCTGTTCGCGCTCGACGAGGACGCGCGCGCCGAGCTGCGCGGGCGATCGGTCGGCTTCGTGTTCCAGTCGTTCCAGCTGCTGCCCTCGCTGACCGCGCTGGAGAACGTCATGCTGCCGCTGGAGTTGCGGCAGGATGCCGAGTCCGAGGACAAGGCGAAGGACATTCTCGGCCGCGTCGGCCTCGGTGAGCGCCTGCACCACTACCCGAAGCATCTTTCGGGCGGCGAGCAGCAGCGCGTGGCGCTGGCGCGCGCCTTCTCGGTGCG
>JADLES010000098.1 GCA_020845995.1 Burkholderiales bacterium
CCGGCGAGCACGATCTCGCCCATTTCCAGGACATAGGCGCGGTCGGCGACCGAGAGCGCCAGGTGCGCGTTCTGCTCCACGAGGATGGCCGTCAGGCCCTGCTCTTTCAGCCCGCGAATGGCGGCGAAGATGTCCTCGATCACGCGCGGCGCGAGGCCGATCGACGGCTCGTCGAGCAGCAGCAGCTGCGGCCGGGACATCAGCGCGCGGCCGATGGCGAGCATCTGCTGCTCCCCGCCCGAGAGCGTGGCCGCGGTCTGCGCGGAGCGCTCGCGCAGCACCGGGAACACGGCGAACACCTTGTGCAGATCGTCGGCGATCGCGCGGTCGCGGCGCAGGTAGCGCTGGAACGCGCCCAGGCGCAGGTTGTCGATGACCGGCATCGAGCCGAACAGATCGCGCCGTTCGGGCACCAGCACCATGCCGCGCGCGAGGCGCGCCTCCGGGCGCAGCCGCGAGATCTCCTCGCCCAGGAAGCGGACGTGGCCCTCCCGCGCCGGCAGCAATCCCATCAGCGAATTGAGCAGCGTGCTCTTGCCGGCGCCGTTGGGGCCGATCACCGCGACGAACTCGCCCTGCGCCACCGCCAGGTCGAGCCGGGGAATGACCAGCGCCTTGCCGTAGCCGACCGCGAGGCCCTCGATGCCGAGGAACGCCGTCACCGGCCGCTGCCCAGGTAGGCCTCGATCACGGCCGGATCGGACTGGATCTGCGCGGGCGAACCCTCGGCGAGCAGCTGGCCGCGATTGAGCACCACGACGCGATCGACGATGCTCATCAGCAGATCCATGTCATGCTCGATCAGCACGATGGTGATGCCCTCGCCGCGCAGCTGCCGGATCAGCTCCGCGAGGCGCACTTTCTCGCCGTGGCGAAGGCTCGCGGCCGGCTCGTCGAGGAGCAGCAGGACGGGGTCGGCGGCGAGCGCGCGCGCGACTTCCACCAGGCGCTGCTGGCCGAGCGGCAGCGAGCCGGCCTCGTCGTGCGCGCGTCCGGTGAGCCCCACGCGCTGCAGCGCGCCGTACGCCGTCCTGAGCGCGCGCCGCTCTTCGGCGGCGTCCAGCCCCGTCAGGCAGGAGAGCATCGCCGAGCGCGTGCGCGCATAGCAGCCAAGGGCCACGTTCTCGATCACCGACATCTCGCCCACCAGCTGCACGTGCTGGAAGGTGCGCGCCATGCCAAGATCGGCGCGGCTCGCGATGCCGCCCTCCAGGCCCGCGCCGCGGAACTCGATCGAGCCGCTGGTCTGGCCGAAGACGCCCGCAATGACGTTGAAAGCCGTCGTCTTGCCCGCGCCGTTCGGGCCAATGAGGCCGAGGATTTCGCCCGTGCGGACCGTCAGGTTGAAATCGCGCAGCGCCTGCAGGCCGCCGAACTGCTTGCTCAGCAGGTTCACCGACAGCATCGGCCCGTCGACGGTGGCGCGCGCCTGCTCGGGCAAGGGCTGCGCCGCCCGGGGGATCTCGCGCGGCGGCGCGCGCAGGATTCTCGCCACCAGCGGCCAGAGTCCCTGCGGCCACTTGAGCAGCAGCAGGACCAGGAGCGCGCCGAACACGACGATCTCGTAGTTGCCCGAAACGCCGAGCATGCTGTGCAGGACGCCCTGCAGGCTGTACTCCAGACCTTCGAGAAACACGGCGCCGACGATGCCGCCAGCCGGGTGCGCGGGGCCGCCGAGCACGGCCATGATGAGGATCTTGAAGGAAGCGCCAAGGCTGAAGGGCGAGGGGCTGATGAAGCGCAGCAGGTGCGCGTAGAGCGCCCCCGCGAGGCCGGCGAGCACCGCCGAGAGGATGAACACGCGGATCTTGAGCCGCAGCGGATCGATGCCGAAGGTGGCCGCCATCAGCTCGTTGGCGCGCACCGCCCGCGCGGCGCGGCCCATGCGCGTTCCCTGGAAATGATGCAGGCTGACGACGATCGCGGCCACGATCGACCAGATCAGGCAGGTGAAGACGCGATCGCTCGCGATCGGCCGGCCGAAAGCGGCAAGCGGCGGGATATTGTCCAGGCCGCTGGAGCCGCCGGTGACCTCGATCCAGGCGACGAAGATCACCGACAGCGAGATGCCCCAGGCGAGCGTCGCGAGCGGCAGATAGTGCCCGCGCAACCGCAGCGTGACCGCGCCGATCACCAGTGCCACGAGCGCGGTGCCGCCGAGCCCGGCGCCGATGCCGAGCCAGCCCGATAGGCCGTAGTCCCGCGTCAGGACCGCGGTGACGTAGGCGCCCAGGCCCATGAACGCGGCCTGGCCGAGCGAAACCTGGCCCGCCTGGAGCAGGATCACCATGCCCATGGCGGCGAGCGCGAACAGCCCGGTGAACGCGAGCAGGCTGACGTAGAACGGGGAGAGCAGCGTCACGGCGAGCGCGACCGCCGCCAGCAGGATCGCCAGCGACAGCGCGGGACGCGAGAGGCCTACTCCTCGTCCTGGGCGATGTAGCTCTGGCGGCTGCTGCGCCACAGAAGGATCGGAATAATGAGAACGAAGACGATGGCGTCGCGAAACGCGCTCAAGCCATAGGCCGCGAAGGCCTCGAGCACGCCGACCACCAGCACGCCGCCGATGGCCAGGGGATAGTCGACCAGGCCGCCCATCGCCGAGCCGACAAACCCCTTCAGGCCGAGGGTAAAGCCCATGTCGTAATGCGCGGTGATCAGCGGCGCGACCAGCATGCCGCTGAGCGCGCTGAACCCCGCCGCGAGGAAGAAGCTCAGGCTGCCGGCGAGCGCCACCGGAATGCCGCAAAGCTGCGCGCCACGGCGGTTCACCGCTGAGGCGCGCAGCGCCTTGCCGAGGATGGTGAGCTCGAAAAAGGCGTACAGCGCGCCCATCATCGCCGCCGAGGTCGCGACGATGGCGATGCTCTGGTAGCTGACCGAAACCGGCCCGAGCATCACCTCGCCAGTGGCGAGCGGCGGCACGGCGCGCGGCGCCGATCCCCACAGGAGCAGCCCGAGCCCCTGCAGCATCATCTGCACCCCGACCGAGACGATGACGAGCACGATGATGCTGGAGGTGGCGATCGGCCGCACCGTGAGCCGGTACACCGCCGTCCCAAGCGCGGCCACGACCACGAACGCGGCCGGCATCGCCGCCGCCATGCCGAGCTTCATGCGCACGACGGCAACGGCGAGCGCGACGAGAAGAGCCGCCGCGGCGGCGAAGCCGAGCGCGCGCAGCGCCGCCGTCGCCGGCCGCGCGCGCAGCGCCCAGGCCTCGAGCGCGCCCCAGACGAGGAGGCTGCCGGCGGCGACGTACGCCGGTCCCGGCACGACGCCCTCGCTGAAGCCCGCCAGCGTCAACGCGCCCAGCATCACGTATTCGCCCTGGGCGATGTTGACGACGCGCGTGATCGTGAAGGTGAGCACGAGGCATAGCGCCACCTGCGCGTAGATGGCGCCATTCGTGATGCCGTCGACCAGCAGGAACGCGGCGGTGTCGAGCCATTGCCCCATGATTGCCCGGCCGCGCCCGGTTACGCGCGGCCGGCCCGGGAAATCCCCCGCCGCTCAGTCATCGAGCAGCACGAACTTCTTGTTCTTCACGACCACCAGCACCGTGCTGCGGCGGTCGAGCCCCAGGTGGTCCTGCGGAGAGTAGTTGAACACCCCCATCGTGCCGGGGAAATCGCGGATGCCCTCCATCGCGTCGCGCGCCTTGGCGCGGAACTCCGGCAGTTTCGCCGGCGACGCACCGCCTTTGTACGCGCCCTCGATCGCCTTCACCGCGAGCAGCGCCGCGTCCCAGCCCTGACCGGCGAAGAGATCGGTCTTGCCCGCGCCGAACTTGGCGTCGAAGAGCTTGGCGAAATCGGCGGCGGCGCGCTTGAGCGGATTGCCGGCGCTCATCTGCTCGTACACCGCGACCGGGCCCGTGCCCACGATCGCGCCCTCGATCGCATCGCCGCCGACCGAGAGGAACCCCGCGTTGGCCGCCCCGGCGCTGTGATAGATCGGGCCGCGGTAGCCGACGCGCACGAGCGCCTGGTGCGCCAGCGCCGCCGACGGCGGAATCGAGTGGAAGTACACCGCGTCCGGGTTGGCCTGCTTGATGCGCAGCGCCTGCGGCGTGAAATTGGTGTCGGTGCGGCCGAAGCGCTCGATCGCCACCAGTTCGACGCCCTTGCCTGGCGCGAGCTTGCGCAACTCGGTCAGCCCGGCTTCGCCATAGGAATCCTCGTTACCGAAGAACGCGATCTTCTTCTGACCGCGCTTGAGCATGTAATCGAGCGTGCGCAGGATCATCAGACGGTCCGTGGTCGGCGTCTTGAAGGTCCATTTGCGCTGATCCGCCGGCTCGACCACGCTCGCCGCCGAGGCGAGCGAGATATTGAGCACTCCCGACGAATTGATGGTCTCGAGAATCGCCATCGACGCCGGCGTGGTGGTGCAGCAGATCACCACGTGGACGTTGTCCTCGTTGATCAGCCGGCGGGTGCTGTTCACCGATTTCGTCGGGTCGGAAGCGTCGTCGTAGACGATGAACTCGACATCGAACGGCAGCGAGCGGTCGCTCTTGAATTTCTCGGCGGCGATCTCGAGCGCGTTCTTCTCGGGAACGCCGAGGAACGACGCCGGCCCCGACGAAGCGAGCACCGCGCCGACGCGCAGCACCGGGCGCGCCTGCGCCCCGGCCGAGAGCGGCACCGCGCTGAGCAGGAGCGCCAGCGCCCCCGCGAGACCACCGGCCTTCAGCGCGGCACACGATGCGGAAAAACGCTCTGTACGGCTTGGAACTTTCATGATGTTCTCCTCTTGAACGTTGGCAGGCGTGAAGACAAATCCTAGCAAAGAGCGGGGCAAGGCCGCAGGCGGCCGCTGACGACTCCCGCGAAGGGGCCGTCGCGTGCTCGGGCGACGAGTTGCGCGATGGCTGCCGCCGCGCTGCGCGCCGGCGCCGTGTCCGCCTGATTGAGGAAGAGAACGGTCCGCGCGGCGCGCGGCGATCCCTTCGCCAGTCCGGCCCCGTGCAGCGCGACGCGAGCAAAGGATTCGGCATCGATGCGCGCGCCGAGCGCGGTGCCGCTCAAGGCCGCCCAGAGCTCCGCGCGGAACACGGTTTCGTCTCCCAGCGGCAACCCGAGACCGCTCATCCCGGCGACGACGACGACCGCTTCGCTCAGCGAAGGGATCACCGGCTCATGCGCCGCGGGCGCCTTGAGCGGTCGCCGGCGAGACCCGTCCGCTTCGACCAGCAGGCGATCGAACCGGCCGGCGCGCCTCAGCTCGTCGACGTGCTGCGGCGGATGACCCTGGACCTTGCGCCCGTCCGGCGACAGCCCCGCGTGGCTGGTGGACACGCCCGCGGGCCACGGACCCTCGACTTCCGCGGCCGCCATCCGGGTGGTGGTGGTCACGAGAACCCGCTCGCCCGCCGCCGCCAGCTCGCGCGCGAGCGCCAGCATCAGCGCCGTCTTGCCGCCGGCGCCGCAGAGCGCGATCAGGCGCGCCCGTTCCAGGCCGAGCGCCTCGATCAGCATCGCGCCGGAATCCCCGGCCGGTTACAGTGCCGGAGGATGCCCTCCAGCACCGCGCCGGCGATGGCGCGCGCCTTGTCGGAGATGGTGCTGCAATGCTCGACCGTACCCCGGGGATCGACGTCGCCCAGCTTGGTGCCCGCGCTCACCCTGGTGCGAGAGCCGATCAGCCCGCGCAGCACGCCGCCGATCGCGGCGCGCACGGGCGCCACGCCGACGCAACCGACGACTTCCCCCTTGCGCACCTTGCGGCCGATCTCCAGGGGCGAGACGAACACGCCGGCGGCGGGCGAGCGCAGCACGCGATCGGCCGTGTGGCCGGCGATCTCGCCGGGCACCCCGGTGTTCGGCGCCGCCGGCCCGGCGACGATGATGCGCCCGAGGTCGTGGCCGCGGTTGGTCTCGATCACCAGGTGGCAGTCGACCTGCGCGCGGAACCCCGGCCCGAGGGCGATGACCAGCGGCGCATCGCCGATGCGGGTGCCGGTATTGCGCTTGGCCAGGATAGCGTCGACCAGCACCTCGGGCGCGGCGCCCCGCAGCCGTTCCCAGTCGGTCGTGAGCATGACGGCGATCGCGCCGCGCCGCCACGCGGCCTCGATGTCCCTCCTGCTGCGGCAAGCCCGGGCCGGAACGCCTTCGACCTCGGTCCGCCCGGACTCCAGCGCGACGCAGAACGACACGCGCCGGCGCACGCACAGCGGCTGCGCGAGATCGAGCATGCAGATGCGGCGCAGGTTCGCCATGTACAGGCG
>JADLES010000099.1 GCA_020845995.1 Burkholderiales bacterium
GCGCTCGATGAGATCGCCGCGCGCCTGAAGGCGCTGGCGGCCGAGGACCCGCAGACCATCCTGCCGCTCAGCTACGCGGGCACCATGGGCATGCTGCAGTTCAGCTCCATGGACCGGCGCTTCTTCCACAAGCTGGGCGCCTCGCAACTGGAGCGCACGCTGTGCTCCTCGGCCGGCAAGGCGGGCATCAAGGCCACGCTCGGCGGCAGCTACGGCATGGACCCGGAGCACTATGTCGATTCGAAGCTGATTCTCATCTGGGGCTCCAATCCGATCGCCTCGAACCTGCATTTCTGGGCGCGCGCGCAGGAAGCCAGGCGCCGCGGCGCCAAATTGGTCGCGATCGACCCGTACCGCAGCCTGACCGCCGAGAAATGCACGCAGCACGTCGCGCCGCTGCCGGGCACCGACGCCGCGCTCGCGCTCGGCATGATGCATGTCCTGATCAAAGAGAACTTGATCGACGAGGATTATGTTTCCCGCTTCACCTTGGGGTTTGAGCTTTTGCAAGAAAGAGTCAAATTCCACACCCCTGAGTGGGCGGCACAAACCTGTGGTCTGGCAGTGGATGAAATCGTGCAGCTCGCGCGCGACTACGGCACCGCGAAGCCCGCGGCGATCCGCCTCAACTACGGCATGCAGCGTCACGCGGGCGGCGGCATGGCCGCGCGCACCATCGCCTGCCTGCCCGCGCTGGTGGGCGCCTGGCGCGACCCGGCGGGCGGCATCCTACTCTCGACGGCGGGCAACTACCACTTCGATCATGCGGCGCTCGAGCGACCGGACCTCATGCCGGCGCCGCGCCCGCGCGTCATCAACCACGCGCGCGTGGGCGAGGCGCTCACCTCGGCGCAGCCGCCCGTGCGCGCGATCATCGTCTACAACAACAATCCGGTCGCGGTCTGCCCGGACTCCAACCGGGTGCTGCGGGGCTTCGCGCGCGAGGACCTGTTCTGCGTGGTGATGGATTCCTTCCTCACCGACACCGCCGACTACGCTGACCTCGTGCTGCCGGCCACCACGCAGCTGGAGCACGGCGACATCCACCAGTCCTACGGCCACCTGTACGTGCTCGCGAACAACGCGGCGATCGCGCCGGTGGGCGAGTCGCTGCCCAATACCGAGGTGTTCCGGCGCCTCGCCGCGCGCATGGGCTTCACCGAGGACTGCTTTCGCGACAGCGATGACGCGCTCGCGCGCCAGGCGATCGGCTCGGGCCACGCGAATCTCGCCGGAATCGACTGGGATACGCTGAAGCAGAACGGCTGGCAGCGGCTCGCGCTGCCGCGCGGGTTCGCGCCGTTCGCGCGGGGCGGTTTCCACACGCCCTCGGGCAAGTGCGAGTTCTACAGCGAGACGCTCGCCCGGCAGGGCCAGGATCCATTGCCCGGCTACACGCCGCCCGCCGAGCTGCCCTCGAGCAACCCGGCGCTCGCGCGCAGGTATCCGCTCAGTTTCCTGTCGCCGCCGGTGCGCAACTTCCTCAACTCCACCTTCGCCAACCTGCCGCGCTTCCGGGCCGCCGAGGGCGAGCCAAGCGTCGAACTGCACTCGGTGGACGCCGCGGCGCGCGGCATCCGCGACGGCGACCGCGTCCGGGTATTCAACGATCGCGGCAGCGTCACGCTGCGCGCGCGTGAACGACAAGCCGCGTCCCGGCGTGGCGGTCGCGCGTTCGGTGTGGTGGAAGAAATTCGCGCCCGACGGGCGCAACGCCAACGAGCTCACCTCGCAGCGCGTCGCCGACATGGGGGGCGGGGCCACGTTCTACGACTGCCTGGTCGAAGTGGCGCGCGCCGTGCCGGCCGGTTCCTAGAAGCCCTTTGTAAACAACGGTTAACCATGTGCCGCAGTTCCCGCCGCCGCGGCCGCGGGAGGGGTACCTTGTCGTGATGATCGAAGAGCGCCTTGCCAGCGAGCGCGTTGCAGCGCTGTTCCGCGTGGCGCAGTCCGCGGCCTGGGCGACGCTCGCGAACGGCCTGCTGCTCGTGCTGGTGCTGTGGGAGGCGTTTCCCGCCGGGCAGCTGCTGGGCTGGTTCGGGCTGGTCGTCGCGGTGACGGGGGTCCGCATCGCGCTGCAGCGCGTGCACGCCACGCGCGGGGAGGTCCGCGATCCGCGCCGCTGGGAGCACCGGTTCGTCGGCGGCACGATCGCGGCCGGGCTGGTCTGGACCGTGCCGGCGGTGCTGCTCTTTCGCGCGAGCGAGCCGCTGCTGCAGCTGGCGGTCGTGTTCGTGATCGGCGGCAGCATCATCGGCGCCGCCGCCGTGTACGCGGCCAGCCGCGCCGCGTTCTACGGCTTCAGCACGCTGCCGTTCGTCGCCGTGGTGCTGCAGCTGGCGCTGCAGGGGGGCCGCACTTACCCGCTGCTCGCGCTCATGGTCGCCGCGTTCGGCGCGGTCATGGCGCGCGTCTACCGCGACCTCCACCGCAGCCTCGTGCAGACCCTGCGCACGCGGATCGAGAACGAGGATCTGCTGCAGCGGCTCGCCCGGAGCGAGAGCCAGCTGCGCGACGCGATCGAGAGCTTCCCGGAGGGCATCGCGATCTACGATGCCGAGGACCGGCTCGTGGTCTGCAACGATGCCTATGCCGGCGCCTACGGCGGCGGCAAGCCGGCGCGCGAACTTCCGGGCACGGCCTACCCGGTGATCGCGCGAAACGCGATGCAGGCCGAGGTGCTGCCGCCCGAGTACGAGGGACGCCGCACGGAGTGGCTGGAAGAGCGCCTGGCGCGGCGGCGCAGCGGCGCGGGCAAGGTGCGCCACTACGAGCTGCGCGACGGCCGCTCCGTGCAGGGCCGGTTCGTGCGCAGCCGGGCGGGAAGCATCGTGAGCATGTTCACCGATGTCAGCGATCTGCGGCGCGCGCAGCAGGCGCATGCGAAGGCGCTCGCCGAGGAGCGCCGCCTGCTCGACGAGCGCCACGCCGCCGAGAAGGCGCTGCGCGAAAGCGAGGCGCTGTACCGCAATCTCGTGGAAACCTCGAACGACCTGATCTGGTCGGTGGACCGGGACTGGAACTGGACCTACGTCAGCCCGGCCGCGGCGCGGCGCATCTACGGCAGCGAGCCCGGCGAGATGCTCGGGCGGCCGTTCCGCCAGGTGCTTGCGCGCGAAGTCGTCGAGCGCGATCAGGCGGTATTCCATCGCGTTCTCGAGGGGGAGTCGGTGTTCGACTACCAGACGCGGCACCTGCGCCGCGACGGCGGCCATGTCGACCTGTCGTTCAATGCCGTGCCCTTGCGCGATGCGCGCGGGACGGTGCTGGGGGCGACGGGCACCGCGCGCGACGTCACCGCCGAGAAGATCGCGGCGGCGGCGCAATTCGAGAACGTGGAGAAGCTGCGCCTGGCGGTGGATGCCGCCGAGCTGACGTACTGGGAGTGGGAGCGCGACAGCGACCGCCTGCACTGGGGCCGCGATCCCTCGGCGCTCGCCGACGCCGACGAGGGCCGCAACACGCGCTGGTCGCAATACCTGGAAACGGTCCATCCCGAGGACCGCGAGCGCTATCTCGCCGCGGTCAACGCCGCCTGGGAGCAGGCCGGCGCCTGCGCGAACGAGTACCGGATCATCCGCGGCGACGGCCGCGTGGTCTGGCTCTCGTCGCACGGCAGGACCATCGCCGACGGCAGGGGCCGGGTCTATCGCATGATCGGGGTCACGCAGGACATCACCGAGAGGAAGCGCCAGGAGGAAGAGGCGCGCTTCCTCGCCTACCACGACACGCTCACGGGCCTGCCCAACCGGCGGCTGCTCGACGACCGCCTGGCGCAGGCGGTGCACTTGGCCCAGCGGCGCAACACGCGCGTGGCGGTGATGGTCGTGGACCTCGATCGCTTCAAGCAGGTGAACGACCAGCTGGGCCATCGCGCCGGGGACGCCGTGCTGCGCGAGGCGGCGCACCGCATCGCCGGCTGCGTGCGCAAGGCCGACACGCTGGCGCGCCACGGCGGCGACGAATTCGTGGTGGTCATCCCCGACCTGCGCCAGGACGGCGACTGCCAGGTGGTCGCGGAGAAGATCCTGCGCGCGCTGGGGCCCGCCTTCCGGGTCGACGGCCGCGAGTTCGCGATCGGCGCGAGCATCGGCGTCTCGATCTTTCCCGCCGACGCGGGCGACGGCGAGGCGCTGCTGCGCAACGCCGACGCCGCCATGTACCGCGCCAAGGAGCTGGGCCGCAACAATTACCGTTTCTACGGCCGCTAGTTCCGCGCCGTTTCTAGAGTACAGTGCCTCTTCCATGAGGCACGTTCATCGGCTGGCGAGGTTCGTCGCGCCCTACCGCGCGAAGGTCGTGGTGGCGATGCTCGCGCTGCTGGTCGCCGCGGCCTGCGTGCTGGCGCTCGGGCAGGGCCTGCGGCTGGTGGTCGACAGGGGCTTCGGCAGCGGCAGCCCCGAAATGCTCGACGGCGCGCTCGCGGCCATCGTCGGCGTCGCGACGCTGCTGTCGGCCGCGACCTTCGTGCGCTTCTACCTGATGATGACCCTCGGCGAGCGCGTCGTCGCCGACCTGCGGCGCGCGGTATTCAGCCACATCCTCGCGCTGGAGCCGGGCTACTTCGAGTCGATGCGCACCGGCGAGGTGATCTCGCGCCTGACCAACGACGCCGCGCTGCTGCAGCAGGTGATCGGCTTCGGCCTGTCGATGTTCGTGCGCAACCTGCTGATGATGACGGGCGCGGTGGCGATGATGTTCGTGGTGAGCTGGAAGCTCGCCGCCTTCGTGCTGCTCGGCATTCCCGCCACGCTGGTGCCGATCCTGCTGCTCGGCCGGCGCGTGCGGCGGCTGTCGCGCGACAACCAGGACCGGGTGGCCGACGTTTCGGCGTACATCGACGAAGCGGTGCACGAGATCCGCACCGTGCAGGCCTACGCGCACGAAGACGCGGACCGGCAAGCGTTCGGCCGGCACGTCGAGGCCGCCTACCGTTCCGGCGTGGCGCGCATCGGGCAGAAGGCGTTCCTGATCGCCTCGGTGATGCTGATCGCGTTTTGCGCGGTGGGCGTGATCCTCTGGGTCGGCGGCCACGACGTGTTCGCGGGGCGCCTGACGGCCGGAGAGCTGTCGGCATTCGTGTTTTACGCCTTCGTGGCGGCGGCCGGGGCCGGCACGGTTTCGGAGGTCTGGGGCGAGCTGCAGCGCGCGGCCGGGGCCACCGAGCGGCTGATGGAAGTCCTCGATGCGCGGCCGGGCATCGCCGCGCCTTCGGTTCCCGCGGCGCGGCCGCCGCACGCCGGAGTCGCGTTCGAATCGGTGGGTTTTGCCTACCCGGCGCGGCCCGGCGCGCCGGCGCTCGATCGTTTCTCGCTCGAGCTCTCGCCGGGCGAGCGCGTGGCGCTGGTGGGCCCTTCCGGGGCGGGCAAGACCACGGTGCTCTCACTGCTGCTGCGCTTCTACGACCCGCAATCGGGCGCCATCCGCATCGGCGGCACCGAGCTGCGGGAATTCGACCCGACGGCGCTGCGCGGACTGATCGCGGTGGTGCCGCAGGAGCCGGTGATCTTCGCCGCCAGCGTCCTCGACAACGTGCGCTACGGCAGGCCGCAGGCGAGCCGCGCGGAAGCCGAGCGCGCCTGCGAGCAGGCGTTCGCCCTCGAATTCATCCACCGGCTGCCGCAGGGCATGGACACGATGCTGGGCGAGCGCGGCGTGACGCTCTCGGGCGGCCAGCGCCAGCGCCTGTCGATCGCGCGCGCGCTGCTCGCCGACCGGCCGATCCTGCTGCTGGACGAGGCGACCAGCTCGCTCGATGCCGCCAGCGAGCGCATGGTGCAGCAGGCGCTGGAGGCGCTCGAGCGCGGCCGCACCACGCTGGTGATCGCGCATCGCCTCGCCACCGTGCAGCATGCCGACCGCATCGTGGTCATGGACCGCGGCCAGGTCGTGGCGCAGGGCACGCACGCCGAGCTGATGAAGCAGGGCGGGCTGTACGCGAACCTCGCCGCGCTGCAGTTCCTCGACGCGGGGGCGAAGAAGCTCGAACGCGCGGCATGAAGTGGTTTTTCGCGGTTTTTTTCCTGTTTCTTTCCTGTAGTTCCTTTTCAGAAACACTTCGTGTCGGTTCAAAGCGCTTTACCGAGTCGTACATCCTCGGCGAGATCCTGGTCCGCGCCGCCGGCGACGCCGTGCACCGCCAGGGCCTCGGCAACACGGGCATCGTGTTCGCGGCGCTGAAGTCCGGCGCGATCGACCTGTATCCCGAGTACACCGGCACCATCGCCAGGGAGATCCTCAAGCTCGACCGCGACCCGGGGCTGGCGGGCCTGAACCGCGCGCTCGCGCCGATGGGTGTCGGCGTCGCCGTGCCGCTCGGCTTCAACAACAGCTACGCGCTCGCGCTGCGCGCCGGGCGCGCGAGCGAGCTCGGCATCCGCACGCTGGGCGACCTCGCGAAGCACCCGCAACTGAAGCTGGGCTTGTCGCAGGAGTTCATCGGCCGCGCCGACGGCTGGCCGGGCCTGAAGGCCGCCTACGGCTTGCCGCAGGCGACGCCGCAGGGCCTCGATCACGGCCTCGCCTACGAGGCGATCGCGGCCGGGAAGATCGACGTCATGGACATCTACACCACCGATGCCAAGATCGAGCGCTTTCAGCTCGTCGCGCTGGAGGATGACCGCGATTTCTTCCCGCGTTACGACGCGGTGCTGCTGTACCGGCTCGATGTGCCGCAGCGCTTCGCCGCGGCCTGGGCGAAACTGCAGAAGCTCGAAGGCCGCATCGACGAGCGCACCATGATCCGCCTCAATGCGGCGGCAGAACTGCAGGGGAGAAGTTTCTCGGAAGTTGCCGTTTTGTTCGAATCAGGTTTTTCATCTGATAAAGGCGGCAAAAGGCAATTTCTGGAAGTCCTTTTCGGTCCGGATTTCTGGCGCCTGACCGGTCAGCACCTGCTGCTGGTGTTCGTGTCCCTGGCGGCGAGCATCGCGCTCGGGATTCCTCTCGGCATCCTCTCCCAGAAGCTGAAGGCCGCAAGCCAGTTCATCCTCGGTGCCGTCGGCGTCATCCAGACCATCCCGTCGCTCGCGCTCTTCGCCTTCCTCATCGCGCTGCTGGGCACGATCGGCACCGTGCCCGCGCTGATCGCGCTGTTCCTGTACGCGCTGCTGCCCATCGTGCGCAACACGCACGCCGGGCTGGAGGCGGTGGGCAAGGGCATGCGCCAGGCCGCGCTCGCCCTCGGCCTCACCGCGGGCGAGCGCCTGCGCCGGATCGAGCTGCCGCTCGCGCTGCCCGCGATCCTCGCCGGCATCAAGACCTCGGCGGTGATCAACGTCGGCACGGCGACGATCGCCGCGTTCGTCGGAGCCGGCGGCTACGGCGAACGCATCGTCTCCGGCCTCGCGCTCAACGACAACGCGACGCTGCTCGCCGGCGCCGTCCCCGCCGCCGCGCTCGCGCTATTGGTGCAGGGCGCGTTCGAGCTTGGAGAGCGGCGCTTTGGCTGGATGGCGCACGCGCGCACGCAATGAAGCCGCTGTAGAATCGGCCGTCCATGAGCGAGCGATTCACCGCGGCGGTCGTGCAGGCCGCGCCGATTCCGTTCGAGCGCGAGCGCACGCTGGAAAAGCTGCGCGAGCTGGCGGCGGACGCGGCGCGCCGCGGCGCCCGGCTGGCGGTGTTTCCCGAGGCGTTCGTCTCGGCCTATCCGAAGGGGCTCGACTTCGGCGCGCGCGTCGGCATACGCACCCGCGAGGGGCGCGAGGACTTCCGGCGCTACTTCGACTCGGCGGTGGACGTGCCCGGGCCCGCGGTGGAGTTCCTCGCGCGCGTCGCGCGCGAGAACCGGCTGTACCTCGTCGTCGGGGTGATCGAGCGCGAGATCGGCACGCTCTATTGCACCGTGCTCTTTTTCGCGCCCGACGGACAGTACCTCGGCAAGCACCGCAAGCTGATGCCCACCGCGATGGAGCGCCTGGTCTGGGGCTTCGGCGACGGCTCGACGCTGCCGGTGTTCGACACGCCGCTCGGGCGCCTGGGCGCGGTGATCTGCTGGGAAAACTACATGCCGCTGCTGCGCACCGCGATGTACGCCAAGAACATCCAGCTCTGGTGCGCGCCGACCGCCGACGGGCGCAAGACCTGGATCCCGACGATGCAGCACGTCGCGCTCGAAGGCCGCTGCTTCGTGTTCTCGTGCAACCAGTTCACGCGCCGCGGCGACTTTCCCGCCGACTACCGCGCCGCGCAGGGCGACGACCCGAAGACGATCCTCTCCGAGGGCGGCAGCTGCATCGTCAGCCCGCTCGGAGAAATCCTCGCCGGGCCGGACTACGATGGCGAGTGCATCCTCACCGCCGAGATCGATCGGGGCGAGATCGCGCGCGGCAAGTACGACTTCGACGTGGTCGGCCACTACGCGCGGCCCGACGTGTTCCGCCTGGTGGTCAACGAGCGCGCGCAGCCGCCGGTGGTGACCGAGACAGAGTAAGCGGGGAGAACGGGCGAGGGCGCGTACTCTGCGCTCGAGACGCTCGGATGGCGAAGCGCTCGCATCGGCCGGATGCGCGTCGATGCCGCGGTTGATTTGGATCAAGAGCCGCAAGCGCCGCCGCGGCGAATATTCACGCCTTTGGCAAAGAGGGGAATTGGATGTCCCAGGTGATTGGGGTGCCGCGTGAAACGGCCGCCGAGGAAAAGCGCGTCGCCACGGTGCCCGAGGTCGTAGAGAAGCTGATCAAGCTCGGCTTCAAGGTGAAGGTCCAGGCGGGCGCGGGCGACGCGGCCAACTTTGCCGACGATACCTACCGCGTGGCGGGCGCCGAGGTCGTCGCCGACGCGGCGGCGCTGTGGGCGGCGAGCGACATCGTCTTCAAGGTGCGCGGCCCGACGCCCGAGGAAGTCGGCCTGATGCGCGCGGGCCAGACGCTGGTCAGCTTCCTCTGGCCGGCGCAGAACCCGGAATTGATGCAGCAGCTCGCCGCGCGCAAGGTCACCGTGCTCGCCATCGACTCGCTGCCGCGCATGCTCTCGCGCGCGCAGAAGATGGACGCGCTCACGTCCATGGCCGGCATCGCCGGCTATCGCGCCGTGATCGAGGCGGCGCACCACTTCGGGCGCTTCCTTACCGGCCAGATCACCGCCGCCGGCAAGGTGCCGCCGGCGAAGGTGTTCATCGCCGGCGCCGGCGTGGCCGGCCTCGCCGCCATCGGCACCGCGGTGGGCCTGGGCGCCATCGTGCGCGCCAACGACACGCGCGCCGAAGTCGCCGACCAGGTGCAGTCGATGGGCGGCGAATTCGTCAAGGTCGACTACGAGGAGGAAGGTTCGGGCGGCGGCGGCTACGCCAGGGTGATGAGCGAGGGCTTTCAGCAGGCCCAGCGCGAGATGTACGCGAAGCAGGCGCGCGAGGTGGACATCATCATCACCACCGCCCTCATCCCCGGCAAGCCGGCGCCGAAGCTGATCACGTCGGAGATGGTGAAGTCGATGAAGCCGGGCAGCGTGATCGTCGATCTGGCCGCCGAGCAGGGCGGCAACTGCGAGCTGACCGAACCCGGCAAGGCCGTGGTCCGGCAGGGCGTGACCATCGTCGGCTACACTGACCTCGTCAGCCGGCTGGCGAGACAATCGTCCACGCTGTACTCGACCAACCTGTTTCGCCTGGCCGAGGAGCTGTGCAAGACCAAGGATGGTGTCATCAACGTCAACATGGAGGACGACGCCATTCGCGGCCTGACCGTGATCAAGGACGGCGCCATCACCTGGCCGCCGCCGCCGCTTAAGCTGCCCGCACCGCCGCCCGCCGCGGCCAAGGCGGCCGCCGCGCCCGCGGCGAAAGCGCACGGACACGGCGCGGGCGAACCGATGGCCGGGGGCGCGCTTGCGGGCATTTCCATCGCCGCGGCGCTCCTACTCTGGCTGATCGGGGCCTATGCGCCCGCCGCTTTCCTCGGCCATTTCACCGTGTTCGTGCTCGGATGCTTCGTTGGCTACATGGTGATCTGGAACGTCACGCCCGCGCTGCACACGCCGCTGATGAGCGTCACCAACGCCATCTCGAGCATCATCGCCATCGGCGCGCTGATCCAGATCGCGCCCCCGGCGGCCGCGGCCGCCGGTGCCGGCGGCCGTCCCGACGAGCTGATCCGCTGGATCGCGGTGGCCGGAATCGCGCTCACCTGCATCAACATGTTCGGCGGCTTCGCGGTGACGCGGCGCATGCTGGCGATGTTCCGCAAGTAGGGGAGCGCGGCCATGACAGCCAGCCTGACCGCGGTCGCCTACCTGGGTGCGACCATCCTCTTCATCCTCAGCCTCGGCGGCCTCTCCAACCCGGAGACTTCCCGGCGCGGCAACCTCTACGGCATCGTCGGCATGACGATCGCGGTGATCGCCACGGTTCTCGGTCCGCGCGTTTCCGCCGCCGGCATCCCCTGGATCGTCGCCGCGATGGTCGCGGGCGGCGCGGTCGGCCTCTACGCCGCGCGCGTCGTGAAGATGACGCAGATGCCCGAGCTGGTCGCGCTGATGCACAGCCTGGTGGGCCTCGCCGCCTGCCTGGTGGGCTTCGCGAGCTACATCGATACGTCCATCGCCTACACGGGCGCGGAAAAGGCGATCCACGAGATCGAGATCTACCTGGGCATCCTCATCGGCGCGGTGACCTTCTCCGGATCGGTGATCGCCTTCGGCAAGCTCTCGGGCAAGATCGGCGGCAGGCCAGTGCTCCTCCCCGGCCGGCACTGGATCAACCTCGCCGGCTTGCTGGCCGTGATCTGGTACGGCCGCGCGTTCGTGCACGCGCCCTCGATCGAGGCGGGCATGACGCCGCTCATCGTCATGACCGTCATCTCGCTCCTTTTCGGCATCCACATGGTGATGGCGATCGGCGGCGCCGACATGCCGGTGGTGGTGTCGATGCTGAACAGCTACTCGGGTTGGGCGGCGGCGGCCACCGGCTTCATGCTCTCGAACGACCTGCTCATCGTCACCGGCGCGCTGGTCGGCTCCTCGGGCGCGATCCTCTCCTACATCATGTGCCGCGCGATGAACCGGAACTTCATCGCCGTGATCGCCGGCGGCTTCGGCACCGGCGAAGGCGCCCCGGCGGCCAAGGGCGGCGCGCAACCGGCGGGCGAGGTGGCGCCGGTGACAGCTCCCGAGACCGCGGAGCTCCTGCGCGAGGCGAAGAACGTGATCATCGTACCCGGCTACGGCATGGCGGTGGCGCAGGCGCAGCACACCGTGTACGAAATCACCAGGCACCTGCGCGAGAAAGGGGTGAACGTGCGCTTCGGCATCCACCCGGTGGCGGGGCGCATGCCCGGCCACATGAACGTGCTGCTCGCCGAAGCCAAGGTGCCCTACGACATCGTGCTGGAGATGGACGAGCTGAACGGCGACTTCCCGGACACCGACGTGGCGATGGTGATCGGCGCCAACGACATCGTGAACCCCGCCGCGCAGGACGACCCTTCGAGCCCGATTGCCGGCATGCCGGTGCTGGAAGTCTGGAAGGCCAAGACCTCGATCGTCATGAAGCGCAGCATGGCTTCCGGCTACGCCGGCGTCGACAACCCGCTCTTCTACAAGGACAACAACCGCATGCTGTTCGGCGACGCGAAGAAGATGCTCGACGAGGTGCTCGTCTCGCTGAAGGCCTGAGCTCAGTCGCGCGCCTTGTGCGCGCTCATCGCGAAGCGCACGAGTTCGGCAACGTTCCGCACGCCGAGCTTCTCCATGATGCGGTTCTTGTGTACTTCGACGGTGCGCGGGCTGATGCCCAGCGCCGCGGCAATCTCCTTCGCGTGCAGACCCTGCGCCGCCTTGTCCAGGACCTCGCGCTCGCGCGCCGTGAGGCGGCCGAGCTTGTCGGCGTCGCTGCGCCGGTTCTGGTCGTGCCGCATGCGCGTCTCCTCGAGGGAGAAGGCGGTCTCGATGGCGTCGCGCAGCTGCGCGTTGTTGAACGGCTTCTCGAGGAAGTCGACCGCCTGCGAGCGGAACGCCGCGCGCGCGGTCGCCACGTCGCCGTGGGCGGTGATGATCACGAACGGCAGCTCGACGCCGTGCTCGCGCAGCGTGTCCTGCAGCTCGACGCCGCTGCGCCCCGGCAGCTTCACGTCGGCGACCACGCAGCCGGCCCAGTCCTCGCGCCAGGCGGCGAGGAACGACTCGGCGTCGGCGAACACGGTGGTACGGTAGCCCTCGAGGCCGAGCATCAGCGCGATCGAGTCGCGCACCGCCGCGTCGTCGTCGATGACGAAGACGGTCAGGCGGTCTGATCGCATGGCAGGACCAGGTGGAATTCGCCGTGCGGCGTGCGCGCCGCGTCCAGCGACCCGCCGTGCGCCTCGGCGATCGCGCGGCTGACGGCGAGGCCGAGGCCCATGCCGCTGGACTTGCCGGAGGCGAACGGCTCGAACAGGCGCTCACGCTGCTGCGGCGTGAGGCCCGGGCCGTCGTCGGCGACGACGATGCGCAGCTCGCGCTCGCCCTGGCGCGCGGCCGAGATCTCGATGCGGCCTGCGGCCAGGCCGGCGCCGGTCATCGACTCCACCGCGTTGGCGATCAGGTTGCGCAGGATCAGCTCTACCTGCAGCCGGTCGACGTAGAGCGGCGGCGCCACGGGCGGGCCCGACACCGCGATCGCGATCGCGCGGCCGCCGACGGCGTCCGCCGCCATGCGGCGCGCGGCCTCGAGCAACTCGTCCACCGGCACGCTTTCCAGCCGCGTGGTGCCGGCGCGGAAGAAATCGCGCAGCCTGCGCACGACCTCCGAGGCGCGTTCCGATTCCGCGAGAATCCGGGCGATGATCGCCTGGGCCTGCGCGGGGGCCGAGACAGTGCGCTCGAGCAGCATCTGCAGCGAGCGGCCGTAGTTCGCGACCGCGGTGAGCGGCTGGTTGACCTCGTGGGCGATCGCGCCCGCCATCTCGCCTGCGGCGGCGAGGCGCAGCGTCTGCCGCAGCCCCTGCTCGGCGCGCTGGCGCTGGTCGACCATGACGCCAAGATACAGGCCAGTGAGGGTGAGCGCGACCAGCAGCGCCTGCAGCTCGAGCGCCGGGAGCGCGGCGCCCGCGTCGCTGTGGATGCCCAGCACCACGCCTAGCTGCACGATCGCCATGGCGAGAATCGCGCCGTTCATGCCCGAGCGCACCGCGATCCAGATCAGCGGCAGGAACAGCAGGTAGAACTGCCGTGAGGGGTCCGTACCGAAACCCTTGAAGATCAGCCAGACGGTGGCCGCGAGCACCGCGGCCTGCGCGAGCGCCTCGGGCCGGCCCGCGAGCGCGACGATCGCCGCGCGGCGCTCCGCGTCGGCAGCGGCGAACAGCAGCGGCGCGGTGACCAGGACCCCGACCGCGTCGCCGACCCAGAAGCGCAGCCAGGCCTGCGCGAACGACGTCTGCGCGAGGGAACCCGCAGCGCTCAGCACACCCACGAACGCCGCGCCGACCGCGCCGGTACCGGCAATGATCACGACCGCGAACAGCGTGACTTGGCGCGTCGAGCGCAGGCCGGTATCGTCCAGCGCGCGCCGCAGCGTCCAGGCGAGGCCCGCATAGCCGCCGGTCAGCACCAGCGCGGTGGCGCTGGTGAGCAGGTAGCCGCCCGGCGCGTGGCGCACGACGATGTCGGCGATCAGCAGCGCAGCGAGCACCGCCGGCGCCTGCACGAGGCCGCCGAGCATCATCCAGGCGATCGCGAGCGCGGCCTGCGGATTCCAGGGCGTGATGTTGAACGGACCGAGCGGATCGATGTAGCTGGCCCAGTCGAGCGCCACGTAGCAGGGGGCGAACACCGCCGCGTCGCGCAGATAACGGAGAAGTTTCATCGGCTTGCGGCATCTTCCGACGCGCCGGGCGTGGGCGCAAGTACGCGCTTTTGCGTACGCGGGATTGCGACTTACCGCCCCGCGCGGCGCGCCCTAGACTCGGATCATGTCGACGCATCCTGCCGTGCTCGAGTTCGTCGGCGCCGGGCTGTTCGCGCTGGCGGTGCTGCACACTTTCTCAACGCGCTATTTCGAGCGGCTCGCGCACGCCCGCACCGCGCACGCGGGACTCTGGCACCTGCTTGGCGAGGTCGAGACTGTCTTCGGCTTCTGGGCGTTCATGCTGCTGTTGTTCATGGCGGTCGCGTATGGCTGGGACAGTGCCTCGGGCTACCTCGATAACCGGCGCTTCGTCGAACCGATGTTCGTGTTCGTGATCATGGTGATCGCCGCGAGCCAGCCGGTGATGCAGCTCGCCAACGACGGCGTGCGCGGCCTCGCGCGGCTGCTGCCGGCGCGACCTGCGGTCGCGCAGTACTTCCTCAGCCTCGCCGCGGTGCCGCTGCTCGGCTCGCTGATCACCGAGCCGGCGGCGATGACGCTCGCTGCACTGATGCTGTGCGAGCGCGTGTTCACCGCGCAGGCGCCGCGCGCCCTCAAGTACGCGACGCTCGGCGTGCTGTTCGTCAACGTCTCGATCGGCGGCACGCTGACCAGCTTCGCCGCGCCTCCGGTGCTGATGGTGGCGGCGACCTGGGGCTGGGATTCCGCCTTCATGCTCTCGACCTTCGGCGCCAAGGCGGCACTCGCGGTGGTGCTGAACGCGCTCGCGCTCACGCTGCTGTTCCGGCGCGAGCTCGCCGAAGGCGCCGCGCAGGCGGTCGCCACGCCGCGCGCGCGCGTGCCCGCGGCCCTGGTCGCGGTGAACGTCGCCTTCCTCGCGGCGGTGGTGTTCTGCAACCACGACCCGGAAGCGTTCATGGGGCTGTTCCTGCTGTTTCTCGGCCTTGCCGAGGCCTACCGCCGGCACCACGCGCGCCTGATGCTGCGCGAGGGCCTGATGGTGGCGTTCTTCCTCGCCGGCCTGGTGGTGCTGGGCGGACTGCAGCGCTGGTGGCTGCAGGACGTGCTCGCGCGCCTGGACGAGTCGACCCTGTTCTACGGCGCGGCCGCGCTGACCGCGATCACCGACAACGCCGCGCTAACCTACCTCGGCTCGCTCGTGCAGGACGTGAGCGACGAGTACAAGTACTCGCTGGTCGCCGGCGCCGTCGCCGGCGGCGGCCTGACGGTGATCGCCAACGCCCCGAACCCCGCGGGCTTCGCGATCCTGAAGGACCGCTTCGACGACCAGGCGATCAGCGCGCTCGGCCTGTTCCTCGCCGCGCTGCCGCCGACCGTGGTCGGCATTGTCTGCTTCCGCGGCATCCGCGGCCCGGTCGGCGAATTCTTCGACTGGGACCGCTGGGCCGAATGGTTCGCTTCGCTCGACCGCTCGTTCCTGTTCCTGTTGATTCTGCCGTTCGTCGTCGCCGCGGTCGGCCTCTGGGCCGAATTCGCCGCGCGGCGCGAACGGCGCTAGGCACCGAAGCGCGCATCCCGCGGCGGGCCTGAAGCATCTTCCCGCGGAGGAGGATGGGCCGGGGCAACGTGTTGCCGGATTTTCCGCGGCGCCATCGTTGCACCGGCCGCTGGTGTTGCGATCGAGGGAACTGCTGCCCGATCCCGCTTTCCAATCTATTTTCCGACACGGATATCCCATGCCGATCGAATCTCCAGCCGGTTCGTTTTCTGCGCTCCTCTCGGCCACGGCGCATCCCGTGCTGAACGTGGTCGTCATCCTGGTGCTGGCCTGGCTTGCGCTGGCCGCGGTGCAGCGAGGCATCCGCCGCTTCCGCGAGTACATGCAAGCGCGCGCAAAGAGCGATGCGGAGTCGCGCCGCGTCGGCACGCTGTGCCGGGCGTTCCGCTACCTCGGCTCGGTAGTCGTGCTGGCCGTCGCGGCGATGCTGGTGCTGAACGAGCTTGGCATCTCGATCGCGCCGGTGCTGGCCACCGCGGGCGTCGCCGGCATCGCGGTCGGCTTCGGCGCGCAGAGCCTCGTGCGAGACTACTTCGCGGGCGTCTTCCTGCTCATCGAGGACCAGATCCGCCAGGGCGACGTGGTGCAGATCGCTGGCATCGGTGGCCAGGTCGAAGAGATCACGCTGCGCTACGTGCGCTTGCGCGATTTCGACGGCCATGTGCACTTCGTGCCGAACGGAGAGATCAAGATCGTCACCAACCGCACGCGCGACTACGCGCATGCTGTCATCGACGCGGGTATCGCCTTCCGCGAGGACGTCGACGGCGCGCTCGGTGTCATGCGCGCGGTCGGCAGAGAGCTGCGCGCCGATCCGGCCTGGGCGCCGCGCATCCTCGAGGACATCGAGATCGTCGGCGTCGAGCGCTGGGCCGAATCGGCGGTGGTGCTGCGCAGCCGGATCCGCGTCGTGCCGATCGAGCAATGGAGCGTGCGCCGCGAGTACCTGCGGCGCCTGAAGGTGGAGTTTGACCGGCGCGGCATCAGGATCCCGTTCCCTCACCTGACGATCTATCCCGGCGCGGTCAGGGCCGGCAGTGCGCCTCCGCAACCGCCCTGGAGTCCGCCAATCAAGGAAGCGGTCTGAGTCGATGACCTCCGTGCAGCTCATTTCGCCGCTCACGGCAGGCCAACTCGCCGAACTGCGCGAGCGCCTGGACGCCCGCGAGCGGTCGCTGCGGGAGCAGGTTTCACTGCGCGGCGCGTCCCTGGAGCAGCCGGCGGCGGTCGGGCAGGCCGCCAACGACGCTGCGGACCTCGCCGCGGCGCGAGCGCACGACGACGTCCAGAACACCCTGATCGAGCAGCACCTGCTCGAGATCGCGGCGATCGGGCGGGCACGCGAGCGCCTGCAGGCGGGCTCCTACGGAACCTGCGTACAGTGCGGCGGCAGCATCGGTCGCGCGCGACTGCAGGTGCACCTGATCGCGCTGCGCTGCGCCGAATGTCAGCAGGCGCACGAAAGCGCGCTTGCCGCCGCCGTGCGCGGGCGCTGAGCCGCCGCGCAACTACAATCTCATCGTGCAGATGGAGGTACCCCATGAGGCGGGGATTGCTTGATTCGTTCAGGAATATTGCCTGGGACAAGGTGCTCGGCGCGGCGCCGCCGATCGCGGAGGCCGCGCGCAAGCTCTGGCAGAAGGTCGCCGGCGCGCCGGTGGAGCCGAGATTTGCCGACGCCACGCCGGTGCTGAACCCGGAACTGCTCGCGGCCATCGACGTGCGCGTCGGGCCGCTGCAGCAGCGCATGGCGGCGCTGGAGCAGGAATCGCGCGCCTCGTTCGATGTCGTGCGCTCGATGGCCGAGCAGCATACGCAGCTTGTCGAGGCCGTCGATATGTTGCTTGCACGCACGCAACTGCTCCTGCGCCTGGTGATGCTGCTCGGCGCCGCAGTGCTTGCGCTGGCGGTTCTGCTCGCGGTGCGCTGGTAGATCGCGCGGGCGACCCGGACTCGGCAACGAATGCAGGAACTATTCTATCTGCCTGGGGTGCGTGCCGCAGTGCGGGGGCTTCCCTGGCACGCGCTACTGCTGCTCGGCACTGTGCTCGCAGGCGAGGCGGTGCAGCGTTGGTTGCACCTGCCGCGCATGCTGGGCTGGATCGCGGTGGGCGCGCTGCTCGGTCCGCACGCCCTCGGCGCGATCGACAGCGCCGCACTGGCGGCAATGGCGCCGATCGTGCAGGTCGCGATGGGCGTGGTGCTGTTCGAGCTTGGCCAGCGCGTGGATCCTGCCTGGCTGCGGCGCAACCCCGGGCTGCTCGGCACCAGCGCGCTTGAGGCGGTTTGCGCATTCGGCGCGGTGTTCGCCGTGCTGCTGGCGGTGGATGCGCCGCCTCTCATCGCCGCGGTCGCCGCCGCAATCGGAATCTCCACGTCGCCGGCCGTGATCCTCACCGTGGCGCGCGAACTGCGCGCGCAAGGCCAGGTGACCGAGCGCGCGCTGCTCCTGAGCGCGCTCAATTCGGCCTATGCCTTCGTCGCCGTGGGAGGTCTGATGTCCTGGGTGGCGCGCGAGCACGCACTCGACTGGCGCGCCGCCGTGCTGTATCCGCTGTACCTGGTATTCGGCTCGCTTGTCGCCGCGCTCGCTTTCGCCTGGGGAACGCTTGCGCTGCTGCGGCTGCTCGGGCGCCGCCACGACGCGCAGTTCCTCTGCGTGCTGGCGCTGGTGGCGGTCGCGGTCTGGGCGGCGGACGTGCTGCGCCTGTCGACGGCGCTCACGCTGCTCGCCTATGGGGTGGGCATCCGCATCCTCGACCGGCGGCGCCTGTTCGTCGCGCTCAGCTTCGGGCGCGTAGGCGCGATCCTGCTGATCCTGCTGTTCGCGCTCACGGCGGCGCGGCTGGACTGGCGCCTGGTCGGCTCCGGCGCGCTCGCTGGCGGCGTGCTGGTGGCGGCGCGTCTCGCCGGCAAGCAGATCGGCGTGCTCGCGCTCGCACCACTGGCCGCGCTGCCTGTGCGCAAAGCCTCGCTGCTCGCGCTCGCGCTTGCACCCATGTCTGCCGTGGCGATCGTGCTGTTGCACGACACGGCACGCTTGTACCCGAGGCTGGGCGCCGAGCTCGGCGCGATCGTGGTGTCGGCGATCGCGATCATGGAGCTGCTCGGGCCGCTGCTTGCGCATTTCGCGCTGGTGCGCGCGGGCGAAGCCGCGCCGCACGAGGTCTGAGCATGGCGGAGCTCGTGTTCGCAAAGTCGGCGGCGCTGACGATGGGTGTGGAGCTGGAGCTGCAGCTCCTCAATGCGCGCGACTGCGATCTGACGCGCGCGGCTTCCGATCTGCTGTCGCAGGTGGCGAAGCGCTCGCATCCGGGCGAGATCAAGCCGGAAATCACCGAGAGCATGATCGAAGTCAGCACCGGCATCCACACGCGCTTCGCGCCGCTGCGCGCCGAGCTGCGCGGGATCCGCGACACGCTGCTCGAGGTCGCCGCGCAGCTCAATGTCGGCGTCGCCGGCGGCGGCGCGCACCCGTTCCAGCACTGGAGCGATCGGCGCATCATGGACGCGCCGCGCATGCAGCACGTGTCGCAGCTCTACGGCTACCTCGCCAAGCAATTCACGGTTTTCGGCCAGCACGTGCACCTCGGCTGCGCGAGCGGCGACGACGCCCTGTACCTGGTGCACGCGATCTCGCGCTACATCCCGCATCTGATCGCGCTCTCGGCGGCGAGCCCCTACTACCAGGGCGTGGATACCGCCTTCGATTCGTCGCGCCTGAACGCCATATCCGCATTTCCGCACTCCGGCCGCGCGCCGTTCGTGCAGACCTGGGATGGCTTTAACGCGTTCTTCGACAAGCTGCGCGGCGCCGGCATCGTCGAGAGCATGAAGGACTTCTACTGGGACATCCGGCCGAAGCCGGAGTACGGCACCGTCGAGATCCGCGTCTTCGACACGCCGCTCACCGTGGAGCGCGCCGCGGCGCTGGCCGCCTACGCGCAGGCGCTCGCGCGCTGGCTGCTCGTGGAGCGGCCGCATCCGATCAGCGAGGACGCCTACCTTGCCTACAGCTACAACCGCTTTCAGGCCTGCCGCTTCGGCCTGGAGGGGGAGTTCATCGACCCCGCCGCAGGCTCCCGGCGCAGCATCGCCGACGAGGTGCTGATGACGCTGGGCGCGCTCGCCGTGCACGCGCGCGAGCTCGAGTCCGAGGTGGCGCTGCGCGAGATCGAAGGCATCCTGCGCTGCGGCAACGACGCGCGCTGGATGCGCGAGCAGCATGCGGTCAGCGGCTCGCTGCCCGACCTGGTCTGGCGCCAGGCCGAGCGCCTGCGCGATGGCGCGCGAAGGGCTGGATTGCAATGATGAAGCGGTGAC
>JADLES010000100.1 GCA_020845995.1 Burkholderiales bacterium
AAGATCTCCTTCACCGGCTCGACGGTGGTCGGCAAGCAGCTGGCGGCGCTCGCCGGCCAGCACATGAAACGCGTCACCATGGAGCTGGGCGGCCATGCGCCGGTGATCGTGTTCGACGACGCCGACGTGGACGTCGCCGCGAAAACCATGGTCGCGAGCAAGTTCCGCAACGCCGGCCAGGTCTGCGTGTCGCCTACGCGCTTTCTCGTGCAGGAGGGGATCTACGGCAAGTTCGTGGACAAGTTCGTAGAGGCGACCAAGGCGCTCAAGGTCGGCAACGGGCTGGAAGCGAGCAGCACCATGGGTTCGCTCGCCAACCCGCGCCGCTCGAGCGCCACCGAAGCCAACGTCGAGGACGCGGTCAAGCACGGCGGCAAGCTGCGCGCGGGCGGCCACCGCATCGGCAAGGAAGGCAATTTTTTCGAGCCCACGGTCCTCACCGAGGTGCCCAACGACGCCAACGCGATGAACAACGAGCCGTTCGGACCGATGGCGATGATCAACCCGTTCAAGACCTTCGACGACGCGGTGAAGGAAGCCAACCGCCTGCCCTTCGGCCTCGCCGCCTACGCCTGGACGCGATCGGCGAAGACCGCCAACGCGATCGCGGCCTCCGTGGAGACCGGCATGATCACCATCAACCACCTGGGCCTTGCCCTGCCCGAAGTGCCCTTCGGCGGCGTCAAGGATTCCGGCTACGGTTCCGAGGGCGGCACCGAGGCGATCGAACCGTATCTCAACCCGAAGTTCGTCTCGCAGGCCGGCCTGTAGGACGGCCACAATTCAAGGAGAGCTGGCATGAAGTTATTCGTTCTGGCGCTGGGTTTTCTGGTTTCCAGTACGGCGCTCGCGCAGCAATGGCCGAACCGGCCGATCAAGCTGATCGCGCCGTACCCGCCGGGCGGGCAGACCGACGTCGTGTCGCGCTGGCTGGGCGACCGGCTGACGCCGGTGCTCGGCCAGCCGGTGATCATCGAGAACCGCGCCGGCGCGCAGGGGGCGGTGGGCCTGCAGGCGGCCAAGAACTCGGCGCCTGACGGCTACACCTTCGTCTATACCAACGTCTCCAACCTGACGATCGCGCCCAATCTGGGCGTGCCGCTGCCGTACGATTCGCTGAAGGATTTCGCGCCGGTCACGCAGCTCGGCCTGACGGTGCTCGCGATGGTGGTGCCGGCGACGCTGGGGCCGAAGACGCTGAAGGAGTTCGTCGCCTGGGCCAGGGCCAATCCCGCCGGCGTCAATTTCGCCTCGTTCGGCAACGGCTCGACCTCGCACGTCTACGGCGAAATGCTGAACGGCGCCGCCGGCCTGAAGATGGTGCACGTGCCCTATTCGGGCGCCGGGCCGTCGATCCAGGCGATCCTCGGCGGCCAGGTGCAGATGACGATCCAGGATCTTGCCGCGGTCGGCCCGCACCTTGCGTCGGGGCGCCTGATCGCGCTCGCCGTGACCGGGCCCCGGCGCTGGCCGGCGCTGCCCGAGCTGCAGACCTTCGTCGAGCAGGGCTATCCACTGGGCATCGCCGGCTGGAACGGCATCCACGCTCCCGCCGGCACCCCGCGCCCGATCCTCGAGCGCATGAACGCCGAGATCAACAAGGTGATCCAGACCCCGGAGGGCCGCGAGCAGATGCTCAAGTTCGGCCTGCTCGCCACCGGCACCACGCCGGAGGAGCTGACCGAGGCGATCCGGCGCGACATGCCGATCTGGGGCGAGGTGATCCGCAAGGCGAACATCAAGGCGCAGTGAGGCGCCTTGTGCTGCGCAATATTGCCTTTTGCAACCAGCCGCAAATGCGCTAACCTGAGCGGCATTGCCACGGTCCTCGCCATGACGGGGGAAGCTATGAAAAGACTGCTTGTTGTATTGCTGATTGCCGCACCGCTCGCCGCGCGCGCCGCGCCGATGACCAACGCCGACGTGATCAAGCTGGTGCGCAGCGGGTTGGGCGAGGACACGGTCATCCAGGCGGTCAACGCCGGCGAACCTGGATTCGACACCAGCCCCGACGGGCTGGTGAACCTGAAGCAGTTCGGCGTCAGCGACCGGATCATCCAGTTGCTGATCTCGAGGCAGTCCGGGACCCCCGCGCAGTCGGCGTCGTCGGTTCCCGGGCTGGCGCCCTTGCCGACGACGTCGCCGTCCGCGGCCGCCGCGGCGCCAGCGCAGCAGCAGACTTGCCCGGACTGCGGCACGATCACCAACATCAAGGAAGTGAAGAAGAAGGGATCGGCGTCCGGCGCGGGCGCCCTCACCGGGGCGCTGATCGGCGGCGGGCTCGGCTATGCCGTCGGCGGCAAGGGGCACCGCACCGCTCCTACTCTGATCGGCGCGGGTGTCGGCGGGCTCGCCGGCAATTACGTCGAGCAGAACGCGCGTTCGGGGTACACCTACCGGGTCGACGTACGTCTCGATAACGGCGCGCAGCAGACCTACCGCTACGACAGCATGCCGGGCTGGAGCGTCGGCACGCGCGTGCGCGTCGTCAACGGCCAGTTGTCCACGCTGGCCTACTAGGCGCCGTCGTCCCCGCGAGTGCGGGGATCGGGTTTCAGAGTCCCAGATACGCCTGGCGCACGCGGTCGTCGTGCAGCAGTTCGCTGCCGCGCCCGCTCATGGCGATGCCGCCGTTCTCCAGCACGTAGGCGTGCGCCGAGATTTTCAGCGACACCGCGACGTTCTGCTCGACGAGCAGCACGGTCATCCCTTTCTCGTTGAGGGCGCGGATCGCGTGCAGGACCTCCTGCACGACCAGAGGCGCGAGGCCGAGCGAGGGCTCGTCGAACATGATCAGCTCCGGATTGCCCATCAGGCAGCGGCCGATCGCCAGCATCTGCTGCTCGCCGCCCGAAAGCGTGCCGGCGAGCTGGCGGCGGCGCTGCGCCAACTGCGGGAACATGCGGTAGACCTCGGCCATCCTGTCGCGGGCGGATGCGCGCGCGCGCGGCAGCAGGCCGCCCATCTCGAGGTTTTCCTCGACCGTGAGCGTGGGAAAGACCTGCCGCCCCTCCGCGACCTGGCCGATGCCGAGATCGCAGATTTCGTGCGGCGCAAGTTTCCCGATCGGCTTGCCCATGAAAAGCACCTCCCCGGCGGAGGCGGGCTCGATCCCCGAAATGGCGCGGATCAGCGAGGACTTGCCCGCGCCGTTGGCGCCGACGATGGCGACGATCTCGCCTTTCGGCACCTCGAGGCTCACCTGCGAGAGCGCTTGCGCGTCGCCGTAAAAGAGATCCAGGCCCCGCACCGAGAGCATCAGACCTCCGTCTCCTCGCCGAGATAGCATTCCAGCACCGCCGGGTCGCGCACGACTTCGGCGGGCGCGCCGCGGGCGATCACCTCGCCGTGATGCAGCACCACGATATGCTGCGCGAGCGCCATCACCGCGCGCATGACGTGCTCGATGAGCAGGATGGTGAGGCCGTCGGCGCGGTTCAGTTCGCGGAATATCGCGACCATCTCGTCGCACTCGGTGGGCCGCAGGCCGGCCATCGCCTCGTCGAGCAGCAACAGCCGCGGCCGCGTGGCGAGCGCGCGCGCCACCTCCAGACGCTTGCGGTCCGGCAGCGTGAGCGCGGAAGCGGGCATCTCCGCCTTCGACTCCAGACGCAGCTTCCTCAGCACCCCGAGAGCGACGCTCCTCGCGCCGGCCCGCGTCTTCTCGCGCAGGAAGCCGCCGACCATCACGTTATCGAGCACGGACAGGCCGGCGAAGGGTTTGACGATCTGGAAGGTGCGCCCGATGCCCGCGGCGCAAACCTGGTCGGGGCGCATGCCCTCGATGTTGCGGTCCTCGAAGCGGATCGCGCCGCTGTCGGGCGGGAACACGCCGGCGATCATGTTGAAGCAGGTCGTCTTGCCGGCGCCGTTCGGCCCGATGAGCGCGACGATGCCGCGCTCGGGAACCTCGAAGCTCGCCCCGGCGACCGCCTTGAGGCCGCGGAAGGACTTGGCGATGTGCGCGGCGCGCAGCAGGCTCATCGCCGCAGCCCGAAGCGCCGCGCTATGGGCGGCCAGATGCCGTTCGGCAGGAACAGAACCACCGCGAGCAGCACCACGCCGTAGAAGACGTGCTTGACGCCGGGTATTTCCCATCCCATCGCCGCGAGCCCCTCGGTGATGCCGTCGGAGAGCAGCGTCAGCAGCGCCGCGCCGAGAATCGGCCCGAACAGCGTGCCGACGCCGCCGATGATGGGGCCGAGGATGATCTCGATCGAGCGGCTGATGTGGAAGATCTGCTCGGGGAACAGGTTGTTGTAGTAGAACGCGAAAAACACGCCCGCGACCGCGGTCATCGCCGAGCTGATCGCCACCGCCAGCATCTTCCAGCGGAAGGTGTTGATGCCGAGCGCCTGCGCCGCCTCCTCGTTCTCCCGGATCGCCTGCCAGTAGTAACCGGCCTTGGTGCGCAGCAGCCAGGCGCAGCCCGCGAAGGCGAGCGCGGCAAGGCAGAGAATGGCGTAGTAATACATCTCCGGCGGACCGCGGAAGTTCGCCAGATCGATCTGGTCGCGCTGCGCGACCTTGAGGAACAGCCCGCCCGGGCCGCCGGTCCATTGCAGGTGGTCGAAGCCGATGCGCACGAACTCCGCGAAGGCGATGGTCAGCAGCGCGAAGTACACGCCGGAGATGCCGAAGCGGAACGCGAGGAAGCCGATCGCGCAGCCGAGCGCCACGCTCAGCGCGATCGCCAGCCACAGACCAGCCCAGGGGCCGACGCCGAAGTGGAAGAACAGCGACGCCGCCGCGTAGGCGCCCACGCCCACGTACAGCGAGTGCCCGAGCGAGAGCTGCCCGGCGAAGCCCATCATGACGTTCCATGCCTGGCCGACGTACGCGAGATACAGGATCAGGGTGGCGACCGAGAGCAGGTACGCGTTCGCCACGCCGGGAAGGGCGAGCAGCAGGATCGCGAGGCCGCCGAGAAGCGCGATGCCGCGGCGGCTCAAGCTTTTCGTCCCAGCAGGCCTTGCGGTCGGAACAGCAGCACCAGGATCAGCAGGCCGAAGCTGAACATGCTCTTCGCCGAAGGCGTGATCAGCAGGCCGGCGAGCGCCTCCGACACGCCGATCAGCACGCCGCCGAGCAGCGCCCCGGCCATGGACCCGAGGCCGCCGACGATGACGATCACGAAAGCGAGCAGCGTGTAGGCGGGGCCGAGGTTTGGCGTCACGTCGACCAGCAGGATCATCATGCAGCCCGCGATCGCGACGCAGGCGGAGCCCAGGCCGAAGGTGAGCGCGTAGAGGTGCTTCACGCGCAGGCCGACGACGAGCGCGCCGAGGTGATTGTCGGCGCAGGCGCGAATCGCCTTTCCGGCGGACGCGAAGCGGAAGAAGGCGAACAGCAGCGCGCTCGCCGCCAGCGCCACCACCGCGGCGTACAGGCGCGCCTTGTCCACGAGCAGCTTGCCGATTTCGATGGACTCGAGCTGGTAGTCGGTCTGCACGTTGCGCGCGTCGGGCCCGAAGCCGATCAGCAGGCCGTTCACCATGATGATCGCCACCGCGACCATGAGGATGAACTGCGAATGCTCCGGGCGCGTGATGAACGGGTTGATGAGCCCCGCCTGCAGCGCGTAGCCGAAGGCGAAGAACGCCGCCGCCACCGGCAGCACCGCGAGGAAGGGATCGAGCCGGAACGCGCCGAACAGCAGCACCGCGGCGTACATCGCGATCGTCATCATCTCGCCGTGCGCGAAATTCACCACGCGCACCACGCCGAAGATCACCGACAGGCCGAGCGCCATCAGCCCGTACACCAGGCCGGTGAGCACGCCGGCGATGATGACGTTGGCTAGCAGGTCAAGCGGCAACGGCGCTTTCTAGGCTCGCTTGTAGTCTGGCGTCGGGAACACCGGTTTCGCCTGGGCGGTCGCCGCCGGCAGCACCACCATCGGCTTCAGGCCGAGGTTCTGCACGCAGGCCGAAGCGTTGCCCTCGACCTGGCCCTTGGCATTGAACCTGAGCGGGCCGCCGAGCATCATGCGGCTCTGGATGTCGGTCTTGCGGATCGCCTCGGCGAGTTCCTTCGGCGCGGCCGTTTTCGCGCGCCGGAACGCGTCCGCCGCGATCATCAGCGCCTCGAAGGTGTAGCCGACGTTGAGCGCGTGGAACATCAGCTTGTCCTTCGGGTTGCGCGCATCGAACGCCTTCTCGATGCGCCGTGTCAGCTCGGCCTTCGGGTTGTACCAGGGCACGTTCGTGATGCAGTACTCCGAGAGCTTGCCGAGCGTCTTGTAGAACTGCTCCTCGTACATGCCGGGCGAGCCCGGGCTGATGATGCCCATCGGGTTCCAGCGTTGCTTGACCATCTCGCGGCGCAGGATGATCGAGTCATTCAGGCGGCAGACGAGCAGCAGGAAATCCGCGCCGGTCGCCTTGGCCTTGGACACCTCCACGGTGAGGTCCTTCGCCGCCGGGTCGTAGGAGATGGTGTCGACGAGCTTGAACGGCAGGTAATTCAGCCTGGGCAGGATCGCGCCGATCGCCTTGGCGTTGGCCTGGCCGAAGGTGTCGTTGACGTGCATGAACACCGCGGTGCGCGGCGCGGTGGCGGTCGCCTGGAACAGGTCGCGCATCAGCGCGAGGCCGTTCGTCACCAGGTCGACGCTGGTCGGGAAATTGCGGAACGTGAACTTGTAGCCCTGCTCGGTGATCTGCGGCGCGGCCGCGATGTTGATGACGAACGGCACGCCGCGCTGCTCGGCAACCTGCGCGATCGCCGCCGCCGCGCCAGAGTCGAAGGGGCCGACCAGCACGTTCGCGCCCTCCTGGATCAGGCGCTCGGCGCGCGTGCGCGCGGTGTCGATGTTGGTCTCGGTGTCGGCGTTCATGAGCTGGATGTCCACGCCGAACATCTCCTTCAGCAACCCGGGCGCGAGGTCGGCGCCCTTCTGGCACGACTGGCCGATGAATCCCTGCACCCCGGTGCGCGGCAGCAGCACGCCGACCTTCAGAGTGCGCGACTGCGCGCGCAGGATGCCGAACGGGGCGAGCGCCGAGGCGACGCCGGTCGCGGCCACGGCCTTGTTGAAGTTGCGACGATTCATGACGCCTCCTCCGAAAGCGTGCGTTATATAGCAATCCCACCAGTGGGTCAACGATGCTTCGCCGGCGAAATGCAGAGGCCCGCGGGCCGCGTCCCGGCAATATAGTGCGGGTGTCGGTCATCGGTCGCCGCGATGTCGCGAGTGTCCCGGCTGCGCGCCGCGGCCGGCGTCGAAGGATTCCGAACGCGGGCCGGGCCGGAGTGCGATAATCGCCGCTCCAGCGTCCCGACTCGCGAAAGCGCAACGCAATGACCTACGTCGTCACCGAAGCCTGCATCAAGTGCAAGCACATGGACTGCATCGAAGTCTGTCCCGTGGACTGCTTCTACGAGGGCGTCAACATGCTCGTCATCCATCCCGACGAGTGCATCGACTGCGGCGTGTGCGAACCCGAATGCCCGCCCAAGGCGATCGTGCCCGATTCCGACGCCCAGGCCGAGAAGTGGCTCGGCCTGAACACCGAATACGCGAAGAAGTGGCCGAACATCACGCGCAAGGGCACGCCACCGCCGGATGCCGCGGAATGGAACGAGGTCAAGGACAAGTTCTCGCAGTACTTCGACCCCAACCCCGGCAAGGGGGAGTAGCCGCGGGTCTTCCTGCATGGAGCTGACGCGGGAGGAGCAGTCGATCCTCGGCGGCGACCGGGGCGAAGCCGCCCGGCGCGCGCTCCAGTACCAGATCGAGGTCGGCCGTTTCTGGGGCGCGCGGCGCTTCGTGCCGGTCAGCAACGTCCACATGATGGGCGACATCGAGGTCATGGGCGACGGGGGCCTCGCCTATCTCCAAGAGCAAGCCGCGCGCGGCGCGCGCTGCGTGGTCGGCACGACCACGAACGCCCGCTGCATGGACTTCGCGCACTGCGAGCACCTCGGCCAGGACGCGGTTGAAGCGAAGAAGGAAAGGGAGCTCATCGCCGCGCTGCAGCGGATGGATGTCGCCACCACCGATACCTGCATCAACTACCAGACGGTCTACCAGCCGCATCTGGGCGAGCACGTCGCCTGGGGCGATACCGGCACCGTCATCTACGCCAACTCGGTGTTCGGCGCGCGCTCCAACTTCGAATCCGGTCCCGCCGCGCTCGCCGCCGCTCTGACCGGCCGAACTCCTGAGTATGGTTTTCATTTGTCTGAAAATAGGCGTGGAACTTTTTCGGTAGAACTCAAATCAGCACTGAACGATCTCGCTGACTGGGGTGCAGTCGGAAAGCTGGTGGGCGAGTCGCACCAGAATTACTACGCGGTGCCCGTGTTCCACGGCTACCGGCGCGCGCCCACGGCGGACGAGCTCAAGCACCTGGGCGCCGCGCTCGCCAGCTACGGCTCGATGGGGATGTTCCATTTCGTCGGCGTCACTCCCGAGGCGCCGTCGGTCGAGGCCGCGATGGGCGGGGTTTCGTCGTTCGAGAAAATCGTCATCGACGAAGAGCGCATCGAGCAGACTCTGAACGGCTATTCGCTCGGCGACGGCGATGCCCGCCTGGTGGTTTTCTCCGGGCCCCAGCAGTCCCTGTTCGAGATGAAGCAGCTGGCGTCCCTGTTCCGGGATCGAACGGTGAAGGCGGGTTCCACCTGCGTGGTCACCACCAATTCCGCCGTGCTGCGGCAGGCGCGCGACCTCGGCTACGCGGGAACGCTGGAAAAAGCCGGCGTGACCATCCTGCAGGGCGTGTGTTTCTACATCCTGCAGAACCTCTCGCCGATGCGGGAAAAGAACCGCTGGACCAACATGGTCTCGAACTCGGCCAAGATCGTGAACATCATCGGCGCCCACCGTTTCAACACGATCCTCAGGCGAACGAAGGATTGCGTCGATATCGCCTGTTCCGGCGTACTGATTTGAAGGTCATCACGGTACATCGCGCATTCGGTCCCGCGGTCGAGGGCGAGGCGGTGCTTTCGGAAGAAGGCTTTTCGCCGCGCTACGACCTCGATCGCTGGACGGGCGTGATCACCAAGCCCGGCCACAAGCTGGAAGGCACGAGCATCGTCGACAAGATCTGCTTCTTCCCGACCGCAAAGGGCGGCATCGCCGCGGGCTGGGCGTTCTACGACATCAAGTGGAAGAAGATCGCGCCGAAGGCCTTCATCTTCGGCGTCACCAACCCGGTGATGGTGCAGGGCGCCATCTTCGCCGGCATCCCGATCACCGAGGGCTGGTCTCCGCACCCGCGCGAGGTGCTCAAGACCGGCGACCGCGTGCGCGTCGATCCGGCCAACCGGGTCATCGAGCTGATCCGCTGAGCGGCCGTCAATGAGTTCCGTGCAACTCGCATTGGCTGTGTTCGCGTGCACGTTCGGCGGCGCGTTGTGCGGCATGCTGCTGCGCAAAGTGCTGCCCGAGCACCACCTGAGCAGCGAGTCGCGCGATTCCGTGAAAGTCGCCATCGGCCTGGTGGCGACCATCACCGCGCTGGTCCTCGGCCTGGTGACCGCGTCGGCGAAGAGCTCGTTCGACCAGCTGGACGCGGCGGTGAAGCACTTCGCGGGCGACATCCTGGCGCTCGACCGGACGCTCGCGCGCTACGGCCCCGAGACGGCGCAGATCCGGGCGGAGCTCAAGCGCGGCCTGGCGCAGCGGATCGAGCAGATCTGGCCGGACGGACGCGCCGCCGCCCGCGAACGCGATCCCGCGCCCTCGGCCGCCGGCATGGAGGCGATCGCCTCGAAAATCCGCGCGCTCGCGCCGCGCACGGATGACCAGCGGGCGTTCAAGGACCGCGCGGTGTCGCTGGGCGAGTCGATGCTGGAAGCGCGCTGGCTGGTGTTCGCCTCGATCGCCAATTCGGTCCCGGCGGTGTTCCTCGCCACGCTGGTGGTCTGGCTGGCCGTGACATTCACCAGCTATGGCCTGCTCGCGCCGCGCAACGCCACCGTGGTGATAGCGCTGCTGGTGTGCGCTCTGTCGGTGTCGGCCGCGGTGTTCCTGATCCTGGAGATGGAAGCGGCGTTCGACGGCGTGATCCGTGTTTCTCCCGAGCCGCTGCGCTTTGCCCTGGAGCGCCTCGGCAAGTGAGCGGGCTTGGCCGCGCCGACGCTCGCTGAGCTGGCGCTCGCCCTGGCGCTCGCCTGGGGCGCCGGGATTCGCGTCTACGCGGTGCTGTTTCTCTGCGGGCTGGCGGGGTGGCGGGGCTGGATCGAGCTGCCCGGCGGCCTGTCGGTGCTCGCCCACCCGCTCGTTCTCGGCGCGAGCGGCTTCATGCTGGCGGTCGAGTTCCTCGCCGACAAGGTTCCCTGGATCGACAGCGTCTGGGACGCGGTGCACACGTTCATCCGCATCCCCGCCGGTGCGGCGCTGGTCGCCATGGCCTTCGGCGGCGACTCCGGGGCGGTCACCGCGGTCGCGGCGATCCTGGGCGGCGCGGTGGCCGCGGGCGCGCATTTCACCAAGGCCGGCGCGCGCGCCGCGATCAACGCCTCGCCCGAGCCCTTCAGCAACTGGGCCGCCTCGCTGGGCGAGGACGTGCTGGTGCCGGCCGGACTGTGGCTTGCGTTCACCCATCCGGCGGCGTTCCTCGTGCTGCTTTGCGCGGGCACGATCGCGGCGATCCTGACGCTGCGATGGATCTGGTTCGGACTGAAAGCGCTCGCCGCGCGCCTGCGCTGACTATTTCTTCCTGGCCGGCGCGAAGTTCAGGTCGTGGATGCCCTCGAGTTCGTCCTTGTATTTCGCCCGCACCTCGTCGAACTCCTTCAGGACCTTGACGAAGGCGGCGACCACGGCCGGGTCGAACTGCTTGCCGGATTCCGCGCTGACGCGCTTCGCGGCTTCCATGGAGGAGATCGGCTGGTGGTAGCGCTGCGTCGAGGTCATGGCCTCGAAGGCGTCGGCGACGGCCATGATGCGCCCGGCGACCGGGATCGCGTTGCCCTTCAGCTTCTTCGGATAACCGGCGCCGTCCCAGCGCTCGTGATGGGTGAGCGCCATGACGCGCGCCTGCTCGAGCAGCGGGTCGCGGTGCTCGCCGATGATGCCGGCGCCGACCTCGGGGTGCCTGCGCACGATCTCCCATTCCTTGTCGTTGAGCTTGTCCGCCTTCAGCAGGATGTTCTCGGGGATGCCCAGCTTGCCGATGTCGTGCAGCGGCGCGGCCTGCGAGAGGACCTCGATCACCTTGCCCGGCAGGCCGAGCGCCTCGGCCAGCAATGTGACGTACTCGCAGACGCGGGCCACGCCGTTGGTGAGCCCGCCCTCGCGGAATTCCATCGCGCGCGCCAGGCGCCGGATCAGCTCCAGCCGCGTTTCGTGCAGCTCGTCGGTGCGGGCGGCGATCTGGTCTTCGAGCGCGCGCCGCTGGTCGGCCAGCGCCAGCTGGTTGCGCACGCGCAGCAGCGTGATCGGCGCGCTGAGCGGCTTGGCGATGTAGTCCACTGCGCCCGCCATCAGTCCGCGCGCCTGGTCCTTCGGGTCGCTGCGCGAGGTGACGAAGATCACCGGAATGTGCGACAGCGACGGGTTCGCCTTGAGGCGCGCGCAGACCTCGTAGCCGTTCAGGCTGGGCATCTCCACGTCGAGCAGGATCAGGTCGGGCAGCGGGTCGGTATCGGCTCCGGCCAGCGTTTCGTCGCTGTTGCCGGCGAAACGCACGTCGTAGTTTCTCTTCAGCATGACGCCGAGGAGGTTGCGGATGTCCTCCGAATCGTCCGCAACGAGGATGAGGGGTCGCCGCTCCATGGAGCCGGCAATTATAGGCGCTTCGTCGGCGCCGCCCTCCGCGTCAGGACAGCGCGAAGAAGCCGCGCGCGTTGCGCGTCGTCTCCTCTGCGAGCCGCTCGGGCGGCTTGCCGAGAGCGCGCGCGACCGCGCGCAGGACGTGCGGCAGAAACGCGGGCTCGTTGCGCCGCGCTTTCGGCTGCGGGCGCAGGTCGCGCGGCGTGAGGTACGGCGCGTCGGTCTCGAGCAGCAGCCGGTCCGCCGGAATCTCGCGCACCAGCTCCCGCAGGTGCGCGCCGCGCCTCTCGTCGCAGATCCAGCCGGTGATGCCGATGTGCAGCCCGAGGTCGAGGCAGGCGCGCAGCTCCTCCCTGCCGCCGGTGAAGCAGTGGGCGACCGCGTTGGGCAGGGAGCGGCCCTTCAGGATCTCGGTGAAGCGCGCGAAGGCATCCCGGCAGTGCAGGAACAGGGGTTTCTTCAATTCGCAGGCCAGCTCGAGCTGCGCCGCGAACCAGCTCTCCTGGTCCGGATGTGGCGAATAGTTGCGGTTGAAGTCGAGTCCGCACTCGCCGATCGCGACCACGCGCGGCTGCGCGGCAAGGACGCGCAGGGCGGGGATCGTGCTGGCGTCGCACCCCCGGGCGTGGTGCGGGTGCACCCCCGCCGTGCAGTAGACGCGCGCGCGCGCGTTCGCCAGCGCGAGCGCGGAAACGCTTTCGGCGACGGTAGTTCCCGTCACGACGATCTCGCGCACGCCCGCGCGGCGGGCGTTTTCCAGCACCGCGTCGAGATCGGAATGGAACGCGGGATGCGCGAGATTCGCGCCGATATCAACGAGTTGCATCGGGCGCGGAGTATACTCGCGCGGCCATGCCGACCCGCGATGCTGCGCTGGAAATTCAGGCCCTCGCGCAGGACCCGGTTCCCTTCCGCGTGCGCGCGACCGGCGAGTGGACCTTCCGCGGTCTCAAGGAGCACCGGCTGGAGCTGGCCAGGCGCCTTGCCGAGATCGAGAAGCAGCCTCCCGAGCATGTCGCCTGGGATCTGACCGCGGTCGCGGAATTGGACGACGCGGGCGCCGTCTGGCTCTCCCACGCTCTGCGCCGTGCGAAGAAAGTCGAAGTGTCGCCCAGGCACCGCGAGGTCCTGCGGCAGGTCACGCAGGGTCTGCTTGCGCCGCGCGAGATCGAGCGCTTCGATCCGCTGGCCGGGGTAATCTGGGCGGGAAAGACGACCGCCGAGGGCGCGGCGCAACTGCGCGACGGCGTCGGCCTGCTCGGCCAGCTCGCGCTCGACGCCGCGGCGCTTGTGCAGCGGCCGCGCGAGATCCCTTTTCGCGAGTTTTCCGCCGGCATCTTCCGCGCCGGCGTGACCGCGCTGCCGGTGACGATGCTGGTGGGTTTCCTGGTGGGCATCGTGCTCACCTACCTGTCGGCGCTGCAGCTGAAGAAGTACGGCGCCGACCTGCTGGTGATCTATATCGTCGGGGTCGGCGTGCTGCGCGAGCTGGGGCCCATCCTCGCATCCATCATCTCGGCGGGGCGCTCGGGCTCGGCGCTGACCGCGCAACTGGGCGTCATGCGGGTGACGGAGGAAGTGGAGGCCCTGGCGGTGATGGGCGTTTCCGTCACCTCGCGCCTGGTCCTGCCGCGGGTGCTGGGCTTGGCGGTGGCGCTGCCGCTAGTGACCTTCTGCACCGACATCGCCGCGCTCGCGGGCGCGATGCTGGTCTGCGACCTGACGCTCGGCATTTCGCCGGCGGCCTTCCTGCAATCGCTGCCGCGGGCGGTGGAGGCGGTCAATTTCTGGATCGGCATTGCCAAGTCTTCGGCCTTCGGCTTCGCCGTCGCCTTCATCGCCTGCCACTACGGCCTGCGCGTGCTGCCCAACACCGACAGCCTCGCCGCCGGGGTTACGAGCTCGGTGGTGGCCTCGATCACCTGCGTGATCATCCTGGACGCGCTGTTCGCGGTCCTGCTGCGCAACGTGGGCTGACATGGCGGAGGCGGGCGCGCACGTCATCGAGATCGAGGGTCTCGTCAACACCGTGGGTGCGGGCGTGATCCTGCATCGCGACCTGAACCTGCGGATGCGCTACGACGAGGTGCTGTCCCTGGTGGGCGGCTCGGGCGCCGGCAAGACGCAGCTGCTGCGCGTGATCCTCGGCCTGAAGCGGCCGGCGGCGGGCGTGGTGCGCGTGTTCGGCGTCTCCTGGGAGGAGGACAGCGCGAAGAAGGTGCGCGACGCGCGCCGGCGCATGGGCATGCTGTTCCAGAACGGCGCGCTGTATTCCGCGCTCACGGTCTACGACAACATCGCCTTTCCGCTGCGCGAGCGCGGCGGCGTGAGCGAGGAGGAGATCCGCGGCATCGTCTACGCCAAGCTCGCCCAGGTGGAACTCGAGCCCGCGCATGGCAAGCTCCTGCCGGCGAACCTCTCGGGGGGGATGGTGAAGCGGGTGTCGCTCGCGCGCTCGCTCGCCCTGTCGCCCGACCTGCTGATCCTGGACGAGCCCACGGCGGGCCTGGACCCGGACCGCTCCGAGGGCTTCGTGCGCCTGATCAAGCGCCTGCGCGAGGCGCACCATTTCGCCGTGCTGCTGGTCACGCACGACCTGGACACGCTGCACGAACTCACCGAGCGCGTCGCGGTGCTCGCGGACCAGCATATAATCGCCTGCGATTCGCTGGCGGTGGTGCAGAAGCTGGAGCACCGCTTCGTACAGAACTTTTTCGGTGGAGAACGCGGACGGCGCGCCCTGCGGCGCGGCTGAGCGCTGTTCGCCCGGGAGGCAAAGCGGCAACCCATGGAAAGCCGTGCGTACGCACTGATCACCGGATTGTTCGTCCTGGGGGTGGCGGCCTGCGTCGCGATCTGGGCGCAGTGGCTCTCCGGGACGCCGGAGGCCCGCGTCCCCTACCGCGTGGTCGGCACAGTGCCGGTCACGGGCTTGAATCCGGAGGCGCAGGTGCGCTACCGCGGCATCAGTGTCGGGCGCGTCAAAGGCATCGCGCCGGACACGAACGACAAGCGCCGCATCCTCGTGGACATCGAGGTGGACAAGGACACGCCGATCACGAAAAGCACCTATGCGCAGCTCGGCATGGAGGGCATCACCGGCAATACCTACGTGCACCTGCTGGATACGTTCAAGGACATGAGCCCGGCGGAAAAAGCGGCGAGCGGCTTCGTGGAGGTGCCGCTGCGGCCCGCGTTCCTCGACGTCCTCGCCGACGGCGCGGAGGGCGCGATCACGGACGCGCGCGAGGTGATGGCGCGGCTGAACGACCTCATGACCCCGGACAACCGCAAGCGCATCTCCAACTCGCTGGCTTCGCTGGAGAAGATCACCGCCAACCTGGAGATCGCCTCGGCGCGCGTGGCGCCGGCGCTGGCACGGGTCGAGGCTTTCCTCTCGGAAGAGAACCGGCGACACACGGCCAGCGCGCTGCGCGGCATCGACGAAACCGCCAACGAGCTGCCGCAGCTGACGCGCGAAACGCGCGTGCTGGTCAAGGACGCGCGCGAGATGGCGGCACAGGTGAGCCGCTTCTCGAGCGAAGCGGCGAGCACAGCGGCAGCGGTGCGCGAGGAGACGCTGCCGCGCGTCCACTCGCTCGCCGGGCAGGTGGAGCGCGATTCGCAGAGAGTCGGCAGCCTCGCGCTGCAGCTCGATCGCGACCCGCAAAGCGCGATCTTTGGCCGCAAGCCCCGCCGACCCGGGCCCGGCGAGCCGGGTTTTCAATGAAACGCCTTGCCTTGGTCGTTTTCCTTCTGAGCGGCTGCGGCGGCCAGGTCGCGCCCGAGCCGAGGACGTATGACCTCGGCCTGAACCCGCCCAGCGCCAAGCTGCCCGCGGTGCGCGTGGCGAGCGTGCGCGCGCTGGCGCCCTTCGACTCCGCGGACATGCAGTACCGGCTCGCCTACCGCGATGCCGCCGAAATCGCCCCCTACGCCAACAGCCGCTGGGCGGCGACCCCCGCGGAAATGTTCCGCAAGCAGCTGCTGCGCGCGGCGGGCGACGGCCAGGGCAAGTGCAGCCTGGAAGTGGAGATCCAGGAATTCAGCCAGGTGTTCGCGGCCAAGGAAACGAGCGA
>JADLES010000101.1 GCA_020845995.1 Burkholderiales bacterium
CCCTGGTGCTGGTCCCCGAGGACCGGCGCATGCCGCTCGACATCCTGGTTCCCGCCGGCCAGGCCGGGCGCGCCCGGGCCGGCGAGGTGGCGACCGTCGAGCTCATCGCGCAGCCCTCGAAGCACGCGCAGCCGGCCGGCCGGGTGGTCGAGGTGCTCGGCAACTACGCCGATCCCGGCATGGAGATCGAGATCGCGCTGCGCAAGTTCGACCTGCCGCACGAGTTCTCGAAACGCGCGCTCGCGCTCGCGCGGGCGCTGCCCGACGAGGTGCGCGAGGGCGACACCAAGGGCCGGCACGACCTGCGCCACCTTCCCTTCGTCACCATCGACGGCGAGACGGCGAGGGACTTCGACGACGCGGTGCTGGCCGAGCGAGAAGGCAGGGGATTCCGCCTGCGCGTGGCGATCGCCGACGTCAGCCACTACGTACGTGCCGGCGACGCGCTGGATGCGGATGCGAAGGAGCGCGGCACCTCGGTCTACTTCCCGCGGCGCGTGATCCCGATGCTGCCGGAGAAGCTCTCCAACGGCCTGTGCTCGCTCAATCCGCAGGTGGACCGCCTGGCGGTGGTCTGCGACATGGCGATTACCCCGGCCGGCAAGGTCGCGCGCTATGAGTTCTATGCCGCGGTTTTCCGTTCTCATGCCAGGCTGACTTACACCGCCGTATGGGAAAAAATCTCCAAAGGAAAGGCAAACCAGGAACTGCAGATCCTCTACGACGTCTACAAGGCCTTGTCGCAGGAGCGGACCCGGCGCGGCGCGATCGACTTCGAGTCGGTCGAGACGCGCATGGAGTTCGACGCGCGCGGCAAGATCCTGCGCATCGTGCCCGAGCCGCGCAACGAGGCGCACCGCCTGATCGAGGAGTGCATGCTGGCGGCCAACGTCTGCGCGGGGGATTTCCTCGCCTCGCGCGGGCAGCCGGCGCTGTACCGCGTGCACGATGTGCCGGCGCCGGAGAAGGTGGCGGCGCTGCGCGATTTTCTCGCCGAGCTGGGCCTCGCGCTGACGGGCGGCGATTCGCCGAAGCCCAGGGACTACGCGCAGCTGCTCGCGCGCATCCGCAAGCGTCCCGATTTCGCGCTGCTGCAGACGATCCTGCTGCGTTCGATGAAGCAGGCCGTCTATACACCGGAGAACGTGGGCCACTTCGGCCTCGCCTTCGACGCCTACGTGCATTTCACCTCGCCGATCCGGCGCTATCCCGATCTGCTGGTGCACCGCGCGATCAAGGCCGCTCTTTCGAGTCAGAAGGTTTCCGGAGTCAACTGGGAGGAACTTGGCCGCCACTGCTCGGATACCGAGCGCCGCGCCGACGAGGCGAGCCGCGACGTCGAGAACTGGCTCAAGTGCTACTACATGCAGGACCACGTCGGCGGCGTCTACGAGGGCACGATCACCGGGGTGACGGCGTTCGGCCTCTTCGTCATGCTGGATGACTACTACGTCGATGGCCTGGTGCACATCTCGGAACTGGGGCGCGACTACTTCCGCTTCGAGGCCAACCGGCACCTGCTGCTGGGGGAGAGGACCGGCAAGCGCTACCGGCTCGCCGACCGCATTCGCGTCAAGCTGGTGCGCGTCGACCTGGAGACGAGGAAGATCGACCTGGTGCCGGCGGACCGGGAGGAACGCGGCGGCGGCGGGGGCAGGGCGTGAGCGGCGCGGAGCGCATCGTCTTCGGCTTCCACGCGGTGCTCGCGCGCCTGCGCGCCGACCCGAAGTCGGTCCTCGAAGTGTTCCTCGACGAATCGCGCAGGGACGCGCGCGCACGCGACTTTGCCGCGCAGGTCGAGCGTGCCGGCGCGCGACTGATGCGCGTGCCGGCCGCGCGCCTCGACGGCCTGGCGGGCGAAGGCAGGCATCAAGGCGTCGTCGCCAGAATCGAAGGCCGGTCCTCGAGAAAGACCCTGGAAGAACTGCTGGAGAGCATCGACGGTCCGCCGTTGCTGCTGGTCCTCGACGGCATTACCGACCCGCACAATCTGGGCGCCTGCCTGCGCGTGGCCAATGCCGCAGGCGCGCACGCCGTCATCGCGCCCAAGGACCATGCGGCCGGGATCAATCCCACTGTTTCCAAGGTCGCGAGCGGGGCGGCGGAAATCACGCCGTACTACATGGTCACCAATCTCGCGCGCACGCTGGCCGGGCTGAAGGAGCGCAACATCTGGATCGTGGGGACGGATTCTTCCGCCGCGGAAAGTTTATTTTCTGTCAGGGAACTGCCCGACTCCATCGCCTGGGTGCTGGGGGCGGAGGGGTCCGGGATGCGCCGCCTGACGCGCGAATCCTGCGACCTGCTGGTGCGGATCCCGATGGCCGGGGCGGTGGAGAGCCTGAACGCCTCGGTCGCCGCCGGCATCTGCCTGTTCGAGTCGGTGCGCAGGCGCAATCGCGGCCCCCTGTAGTATCGTTGCGCCATGGCGGCGCCGGAACTGAATTCGATGACGGCGGTGCGGTCGAGGCACGACGGATTCCTCGTTACCAGTCCGGGCGGCGGACGCGAGTCCGCTACAGGCAGTCCTGAATTGCGTCTGGCTTGACGCAGGTCAATGGCTGCGCGCCCGCCATTGCGCATCTTCTGGTCCCGATGACAGACGACGCTTCAGGAGCATGACCACGCCGGCCGGATTTCCGGATTTCTTCGTGATCGGCGCGCCGCGCTGCGGCACCACCTCGCTGTGCCGATACCTGGGCAAGCATCCGCATATCTGCTTTTCGCGGCCGAAGGAGCCCCACTATTTCACGCGGATCGGCGCGCTGCCCGCGCCGGCGGAGATCGAGCGCGACTACATCGGTCGCCATTTCGGCCACCGCGAGGCCCGGCATCGGGTGGCGGGCGAGGGGTCGGTTTCCTACCTTTACGCGTCCGAGGCGATCGAACGCGTCCTGCGCTTCAATCCGGCGGCGCGCTTCATCGTCATGCTGCGCAATCCGCTGGCGATGCTGCCTTCGTACCACCTGAAGATGCGTTTCCTGCTGCTCGAGGACAGGGCCGACTTCGCCACCGCGTGGCGGCTGCAGGAGGCGCGCGCACGCGGCGAGAAACTGCCCCGGCATTGCTTCGACCGTCGCCTGCTGCTCTACGGGGAGGCGGCGCGGTTCGGCATGCAGCTCGAGCGCCTGTACGGCATGGCGGGCCGCGAGCGCACGCACGTGATCCTGTTCGACGATTTCGTCGAGGATACCCTGGCCGAATACCGGCGCGTCCTGGATTTCCTGCGCCTGGACTACGACCAGCGCACCCAGTTCCTGCGCAGGAACGAAAGCCGGATCTACCGCTACCGCTGGCTGCAGGAGCTGCTGGTCCTGCCCGCGAAGCACGGTGGCGGCGCGGCGACGGTGGCGCAGCGGGTGGAGCGCAAGCGCAAGCACGGCAGGTTTGGAGGGGCGAAGAAGGCGAGCTGGATCAAGCGGCTCGCCGAGTGGAACCGCGTTCCGACCGCGCCCGCGCCGCTCAGCCCCGAGATGCGAGCCACGGTGGCCGCGTATCTGCGTGCCGATGTCGAGCTCCTGTCCCGCCTCCTTGGCCGGGACCTGCGCGGCTGGCTGGCGCAAGCCGGGCCGGTACCGAAGCCCGGACTTGCCCGGGTCGCGGAAATTGCCTAGAATTCGCCCCCTTTTCGCCTTCCGGGCGATCGTGGCGGCGTCCTGCGGGACGACCGCGTGGTGGCGCCCTCCGGGGCGCCGTTCCTTGCCGCACCGCTGCGCATGGCGGGCGGCTTACCCATAAGGAGATTCGCGGCATGCGGCATTACGAGATCTGTTTCATCGTCCATCCGGACCAGAGCGAGCAGGTGCCCGCCATGGTCGAGCGCTACAAGGGCATCGTCGCGCAGCGCAACGGCAAGGTGCACCGGCTCGAGGACTGGGGCCGGCGCCAGCTCGCCTTTCCGCTCGCCAAGGTGCACAAGGCGCACTACGTGCTCATGAACATCGAGTGCGACAACGAGACCATGGCCGAGCTGGAGCACTCGTTCCGCTTCAACGACGCGGTGCTGCGCCACCTCAGCATCAAGATGCCCAGGGCGATGACCGAGCCCTCGCCGATGATGAAAGAGGAGAAGTCGCGCTCGATGATGGGCGACAAGGCGGGCGAGTCGCGGCCGGCGGAAGCCCAGCCCGCGGCGCCGGCGGCCGCGGCTTGAGCCAGCGGCCCGAGCGCGCGGTCAACCGGCTGGAGATTTCAGGCGTGATCATCGAGGCGAAGGCGCTGCGGCATACGCCAGCCGGGGTGCCTGTGCTCGAATTCCGGCTGCGGCACGATTCCGAGCGCGTCGAGGCATCGACGCGGCGCACGGTGAGCGCCGAGCTCGAGGCGCTCGCCTTCGAGGCGCAGGCGCGGCTGCTCGCGGCGGGCGCGCTGGGACGGCGGCTGCGGGCGGAGGGATTCCTGTGCGCGAAGAGCCGGCGCTCGCGAAAGCCGGTGCTGCACGTGACCAACATCGAATTTCTGGAAGGAAGCTGACATGGCGCCACCGAGACGGGGCAAGGGCAAGGGCAAGTTCAAGGGCAAGGACAAGAAGGACCGCGGGCAGCGGGCGCTGTTCCGCCGCCGCAAGTTCTGCCGTTTCAAGGCCGAGAAGATCGAGTGGGTGGACTACAAGGCCATCGACATGCTCAAGGACTTCATCAACGAGAACGGCCGCATCATCCCGGCCCGCATCACGGGCACCTCGGCCGGATACCAGCGGCAGCTGTCGGTGGCGGTCAAGCGCGCTCGCTTCCTCGCGCTGATGCCGTTCACCGACCTGCACTGAAGCGGGCGAGGGGAGCGATCCGATGCAAGTGATCCTGATGGAGAAGGTGGCGAACCTCGGCAACCTCGGCGACGTGGTCAAGGTCAAGGACGGCTACGCGCGCAACTACCTGATTCCGCACGGCAAGGCGAAGCGCGCCACCGAGGAGAACCGCAAGGTGTTCGAGGCGCGCCGGGCCGAGCTGGAGGCCGCGCAGAAGGCGGCGCTCGAGCAGGCGACGCAGCGCGGCGCGAAGCTGGAGGGCCAGGCGGTGAAGATTTCGCAGCGGGCGGGCGTGGACGGGCGGCTGTTCGGCTCGGTCACCAACTACGACATCGTGGATGCGCTCAAGGCGCTCGGCCACGACGTCGAGCGCGCGCAGGTGCGCATGCCCGCGGGCGCGCTCAAGCAACTCGGCGATTACCCGATCCAGGTCGCGCTGCACACCGACGTGGTCGTCACGATCGCGGTCTCGGTGGTCGGCGAGCAGTAAAATTTTCCGCTCACAGATCCCGTCCCGTTGTCAGGTTCGCGCAAGGGCCGCATTTTGCGGCCCTTTGCGTTTTTCGCGCACAGCTTATCCACAGTTTGCCAAAGGGCGTATGCTGTCGCTGTCCACAGCGTTATTGGATTTACAGCGAGCCGCCCGGACGTAATCCTCCGCCTAGCGACATTTCCCGACTCCCTGCCGACACTCCATGGCCCGTCCGACCCCGATCCAGGCGCAGTCCGTCCGAGAGCCGGCCGACCCGCAGCTGCTGGCGCTGAAGCTGCCGCCGCACTCGCTGGAGGCGGAGCAATCGCTGCTGGGCGGCCTGCTGCTCGACAACTCCGCGTTCGACCGCATCGCCGACCTGGTGTCGGCCGAGGACTTTTACCGCGACGACCACCGGCGCCTGTACCGCCACCTCGCCCGGCTGATCGGCGAGGGCAAGCCGGCCGACGTGGTCACGGTGGCGGAATCGGTCGAGGCGAGCGAGGACAAGGACCGCACTGGCGGCCCCGCGTACCTCGGCTCGCTCGCGCAGAACACGCCGAGCGCGCTCAACATCCGCCGCTACGCGGAGCTGGTGCGCGAGCGCTCGGTGCAGCGCCGGCTCGCGCAGGTCGCCACCGAAATCGCCGAGTCGGCGCTGAGCCCGCTTGGGCGCGACGTCGGCCAGCTCCTGGACGAGGCGGAGTCGCGCATCCTGGAAGTCGGCGAGAAGGGCCAGCGCGGCACGCAGGGCTTCGAGCAGATCCAGCCGGTGCTGGCGCGCGTGTTCGAGCGCATCGATCACCTGTACCACCAGGAGAACAAGTCCGACGTCACCGGCGTGCCGACCGGCTTCATCGACCTGGACGAGCGCACCGCCGGCCTGCAGGCCGGGGACCTGGTGATCGTGGCCGGCCGCCCCTCCATGGGCAAGACCGCGCTCGCGCTCAACTTCGCCGAGCACGTCGCCGTGAAAAACGGCATTCCGGTGGCCATCTTCAGCATGGAGATGGGCGCCACGCAGCTGGCGATGCGCCTGCTGGGATCGATCGCCCGGGTCGACCAGCACAAGATGCGCACCGGGCGCCTCAACGACGAGGAGTGGAGCCGCCTGTCCACGGCGATGGGCGAGCTGCACCAGGCGCCCGTCTATATCGACGAGACCGGCGCGCTCAACTCGCTCGAGCTGCGCACGCGCGCGCGGCGCATGCACCGCCAGTCGGGCAAGCTCGGCCTGGTGGTGGTGGACTACCTGCAGCTGATGTCGGCGGCGAGCCCGGGCCAGGGCGAGAACCGCGCCACCGAGATCTCGGAGATCTCCCGCTCGCTCAAGGCGCTCGCCAAGGAACTGGAGTGCCCGGTGGTCGCGCTCTCGCAGTTGAACCGCGCGCTGGAGTCGCGCAACGACAAGCGGCCGATGATGGCGGACCTGCGCGATTCGGGCGCCATCGAGCAGGACGCCGACCTGATCCTGTTCATCTACCGCGACGAGGTTCACTTCCCGGACAAGGTGGAGGCGAGGGGCGTCGCCGAGGTGATCATCGGCAAGCAGCGCAATGGCCCGATCGGCAAGGTCGAGCTGACCTTCCTCGGCGAGCACACGCGTTTCGAGAACCGCGCGCGCGAGTACCGCTAGCCGCGCCAGCACGGAGGGAGCCGCCATGGGCGAACCGTCGATTCCGCAGAACGCCCCCTACGCGGTGGAACTCGCGCCGGGCGACTACTGGTGGTGCGCCTGCGGGCTGTCGAAGCGCCAGCCGTTCTGCGACGGCTCGCACAAGAGCACCGAGTTCACGCCGCTGAAATTCACCATGACCGAGGCCCAGAAGGTCTGGCTGTGCGGCTGCAAGCGCAGCAACGCCAAGCCGTTCTGCGACGGGACGCACAAGAAGCTCTGAATTCAGGGACAGACCACGTTTTCCGGTTCGCGAAAACGTGGTCTGTCTCTGATTCTCATTTCTTGGTCGCGCTCCAGCGGCCTTCGACGCCGTTGTCGCCGCGCCAGGAGCCTTCCATGCGGCCGCCCGCGACGCGGCCGGTGTAGCTGCGCAGTACGCCGTGGTTGTCGACCCAGGCGAAGCTGATGCCTGCGCCGGAGAGGCGCGCGGCGCGCAGGCCGGCCTGCGTATGGCCGAGGCCGATGGTGCCTTCGATCTTCTGAAATTTCTGCTCGAACACCAGCTCGTGCCTGTCGGCGCCGCTCTCGATCGTCCAGCCGCCGTTGACGCTTGCCGGCACCACCCAGAAGTAGGCCCGCCGCCCGTCCATGCTGGAGATCTCGTCCGCTTCCCAGTCCTCCATGGTGAAGGAGTGCGATACGATGCGCGTGCCGGGCCGCATGCCGAGGAGCGTGGGTCGAAGCCTCATGTTCAGCCCGGGCAGCAGGTACATGGTGACGACGGTCGCCTGGCTGAAATCGGTGGCGAAGATGTCGCCCTGCACGATGCGCGCTTTCGGGGACACGCCCGCGGCGACCACGTTGCTCTGCGCGTGCCTGGCCATGTCCGGGTTGTACTCGACGCCGACCGCGCGCGCGCCCAGTTTCGCCGCGGCGATGGCGATTTTGCCGTTGCCCGCGCCCAGGTCGTAGACGAGGTCGCTCGCGGTGACCTGCGCCATGCGCAGCATCCGCTCGACAACCTCGTCGGGCGTCGGCACCCAGATCACGTCCTTGCCCGCCTGCCCCACCTGCGGCTCGTAGGCTTTTTGCTGCGCGGCGGCCGGCAGGGTGAGGAAGAGGGAAGCGGCAAGCGCGGCCGCGATGCGGAAAGGCGAAATCATGGGCATTCCTCGGGGAAAAGGCCGCAAAGCGTAGCAGAAATCAGAGCGCTTCGGCGGCGTGGTCCGCCAGGCGAGAGCGCTCGCCGCGCGCGAGGGTCACGTGCCCGGCGTGCGCCCAGCCCTTCATGCGGTCCACCGCGAACGTGAGGCCCGAGCTGCCCTCGGTGAGGTAGGGCGTGTCGATCTGCGCGATGTTGCCCATGCAGATCACCTTGGTGCCGGGGCCGGCGCGCGTGATCAGCGTCTTCATCTGCTTGGGCGTCAGGTTCTGCGCCTCGTCGATCACCAGCCACTTGTTGACGAAGGTGCGGCCGCGCATGAAATTGAGCGACTTCACCTTGATGCGCGAGCGCACCAGGTCCCGCGTCGCCGCGCGGCCCCATTCGCCGCCGGACTCGTCCGAGGCGTTGAGCACGTCGAGGTTATCCTCGAGCGCGCCCATCCAGGGCTGCATCTTCTCCTCCTCGGTGCCGGGCAGGAAGCCGATGTCCTCGCCGATCGGCACCGTCACGCGCGTCATGATGATCTCGGAATAGCGTTTCTCGTCCAGCACCTGCGTCAGGCCCGCGGCGATGGTGAGCAGCGTCTTGCCGGTGCCGGCCTGGCCGAGCAGGGTGACGAAGTCGATCGCCGGGTTCATCAGCAGGTTGAGCGCGAAGTTCTGCTCGCGGTTGCGCGCGCTGATGCCCCACACCGAATTCTTCGCGTGCGTATAGTCGCGCAGCGTCTCCAGCACCGCCATGCGGCCGGATTTCTCCTTCACCAGCGCGTGGATCGGGCGTTCGCTGGATTCGTCCCAGAGGAACTCGTTCGGCTGCAGCTGCGGCACCAGCGGCCCGCGGATGCGGTAGTAGGTGTGGCCGTCCTTCTTCCAGGATTCCAGCTCCCTGCCGTGGCTTTCCCAGAAGCCCGGCGCGAGCCGGCGCACGCCGGTGTAGAGGAGATCGGAATCCTCCAGCACCTTGTCGTTGGTGTAGTCCTCGGCGGCGAGCCCCAGCGCGCGCGCCTTGATGCGCATGTTGATGTCCTTGGACACCAGCACCACGCCGCGCTGCGGCTCCTTCTTCTGCAGGTGACGAACCACCGACAGGATCTGGTTGTCGGTCTTGCCCGCGGGCAGCGTCGCCGGCAGGTCGCCGTTGATCGCCTCGGTCTGCAGGAACAGGCGGCCGAGCGCCGCCGGGCCCCCGTCGCGCGTGCGGATCGGCAGACCGGCGCTGATGTCGGCGACCTTGCCCGAGACGATCTCGTCGAGGAAGCGGCTCACCTGGCGGGCGTTGCGCGCGAGGTCGGAGAGGCCCTTCTTGTGCCCGTCCAGCTCTTCCAGCGTGCCCATCGGCAGGTACAGGTCGTGTTCCTCGAAGCGGAACAGGCTCGCCGGGTCGTGCATGAGCACGTTGGTGTCGAGCACGAACAGCTTCTTGACCCTGGGCTTGCGGGGGGCGCTGCGGGACTTCTTCGGCATTGCTTCGGCGCTGGGTGTTTCTGCGGCTACTTCGGCCTGCTCGACTTCATAGGGCTTCAACAAAGCGCAATACCTCCTCTGCGTGGCCGGGAACCCTGACGCCGCGCCACTCGCGCACGATCACTCCCTCCCTGTCGAGGACGAAAGTGCTGCGCTCGATGCCGCGGACCTTCTTGCCGTACATGTTCTTCATCCTGATGACGCCGAACTGCGCGCACAGCTTCTCCTCGGCGTCCGAAAGGAGCTCGAAGGGGAACTTCATCTTCGCCTTGAAGCCCTCGTGCGATTTCAGCGAATCGCGCGACACGCCGACCAC
>JADLES010000102.1 GCA_020845995.1 Burkholderiales bacterium
AATCCGTGGCGCAGGTGCGCGGCGAGGCGGGCGCGCGGCAGGTGAAGAAGAACGCCGGCATCTCGGTCGCCTCCGGCTTCGGCGGCATGACCTACGCGAGGAACAACCGCAGCTGCGTCACCCTCGTTTTCGGAGCGGAGGCCTGAGCATGAACGAAAAGCGCATGGACGCGGCCGGCAAGCCGCTGCCGGAGATCACCGACGCGACAAGGCCCTTCTGGACCGCGGCGAAGAACCGCAAGCTCGTCGTGCAGAAGTGCGGGCGCTGCGGCACACTTAATTTTCTCCCCAAGCCCTGGTGCATCGACTGCGGCGGCCGCCAGCTCGACTGGGTGGAGGTCTCCGGCAGGGGCACGATCTACTCCTTCACCACCGCGAGCAAGGTGATGATGAACTTCCCCGGCTGGAAGGCCGACCTGCCCGTGACGCTGGGCATCATCGACCTGGACGAAGGCGCCCGCATGTACGGCCAGGTGATCGGCATCAAGCCCGAGGCGATCCGCATCGGCCTGAAGGTCGCCGTCACCTTCGAGGACATCAGCCCCGAGGCGGGTATTCCGAAGTTCGTGCCGGCGTAGCGCGCGCTTCGCGCATGCGCAGCGACTGCGGGTCGTAGAGCGGCGCGAGGCTCGCTCGTGCCGCGAACCGCTCGCCGGCCACTTCGATCTCGTAACACCCGGCGTTCACCCATGCCGCATCGATCGGCGATGCGTCCCTCACGTATCCCATACCCACCGAGCGGCCGAGCGTGTGGCCGTAGGATCCCGAGGTGAGGTACCCGACGCGCCGGCCGTCGCGCCAGATCGGCTCGTTGTGGTAGATCAGCGCATCCGGGTCCTCTAGCGCGAACTGCACGAGGCGCTTCCTCACGCCGGAAGCCCTTTGCGCGAGCAGTGCATCGCGACCGTTGAACCCACCAGCCTTGTCGAGGACGCAAGCGAAGGCGAGGCCCGCCTCGATCGGCGTGTCTTCGTCGGTGATGTCGTGGCCCCAGTGGCGATAGCCCTTCTCAAGCCGCAGGCTGTCCATCGCGTGCATGCCGGCAAGCGCGAGGTCGAGGTCGGCGCCGTTTTCGCACAGTGCGTCGAACACGGCGACCGCGCGGCTGGATTCGACCAGCAGTTCCCAGCCGAGTTCGCCGACGTAGCTAATGCGCGTCGCGCGCAGCGTGACGCCCGCGACCCGGATCTTGCGGCTCTCACCGAACGGGAACGACGCGTTCGCAACGTCGGCGTCGGTGAGCCGCGCGAGCAGCGTGCGCGACCGCGGCCCCATCACCCCGATGACCGCGTAGCCATCGGTCACCTCCTCGATGTCGCAACCGGCGCCGCGATTCCGCTCGAGCCACGCGCGATCGCGCTGACCGTTCATCGCGCCGGTGATCACCATGAAGGTCTCGTCATCCCAGCGCGTCACCGTGAGGTCGGCCTCGATGCCGCCGCGCGCGTTCAACCACTGCGTGTACACGGCCCGGTCGCGCGGCGACACGTCGTTCGCGCTGACGCGCTGGAGCAGCGCCTCCGCGCCCGGACCGCGTACCACGAACTTGGCGAACGAGCTCTGGTCGAAGAGCGCGACGCGCTCCCGCGCCGCCTGGCACTCGGCCGCGCGGTACTCGAACCAGTTCTGCCGGCCCCAACTGTAGCGGTACTCCGGCGCAACGCCGGGCGGCGCGTACCAGTTCGGCCGTTCCCAGCCGGCGGTCTCGCCCATGCAGGCGTTCGCGGCAACCAGCCGCTCGTGCAGCGGTGACTTGCGGATGCCGCGCGCGGTTTCCGCCTGCCGGTAGGGCCAGTGCATGGCGTAGAGCAGGCCCAGCGCCTCGGTGACACGCGCCTTAAGGTAGCCCGGGTCGTTCTGGAACGGCTGCACCCGCCGGATATCCACGTCGGAAAGATCCATTGGCGGGTGGCCGTCCGCGATCCACTGCGCGAGCACCAGACCCGCCCCGCCCGCCGACTGGATGCCGATCGAGTTGAAGCCCGCAGCAACGAAGAAGCCCTGCAGTTCCGGCGCTTCGCCCAGGTAGTAGCGGTTGTCCGGCGTGAACGACTCCGGCCCGTTGAAGAACTTCTGGATGCCGGCGGTGGCGAGCCGCGGCACGCGCGCGAGCACCTTTTCCATCACCGGCTGGAAATGCTCCCAGTCCTCGGGCAACTCGTCGAACGCGAAGTCCCCGGGAATGCCGTCCATCCCCCATGGCTTGGCCCTCGGCTCGAACGCGCCAACCAGCAGCTTTCCTGCGTCCTCCTTGAGGTAGGCGTAGCCGTCGTAGTCGCGCAGCACCGCCAGCGTCGACACCGCCTCCGGCATCGGCTCGGTGACGATGTAGAAATGCTCCGCCGCGTGCAGCGGCACGGCGACGCCCGCCATCAGGCCGATCTCGCGCGCCCACATGCCGCCGCAGTTCACGACGATTTCGGCCGCGATCTCGCCGCGATCGGTAGCCACGCCGCGAACGCGACCCTCGCTCGCGCGGATGCCCGTGACCCTGCAGCCTTCGATCACCCGCGCGCCGCGCTGCCGCGCGCCCCTAGCAAGTGCCTGCGTCACGTCGACCGGGTTGATCTGCCCGTCCTTCGGCATCCAGATCGCGCCGACCAGGTCCGCGGTCTCGAGCATCGGCCAGAGGTCCCGCGCCTCGCACGGAGAGATTACTTGCACGTCGACGTCGAAGCAGCGGCCCATCGCCGCACTGCGCTTGAGCTCCTCGAACCGCTCGGCGGTCGACGCCACCGTGATCGCGCCGTTCTGCTTGAAGCCGGTGGCCTGCCCGGTCTCGGCCTCGAGCGCGGCGTACAGGTCGATGCTGTAGCGCGCGAGCCGCGTCAGGTTCTGCGTTGCTCGCAACTGGCCCACCAGGCCCGCCGCGTGCCAGGTAGTACCGCAGGTGAGTTGCTTGCGCTCCAGCAGGACGACATCCTTCCAGCCGAGCTTCGCGAGATGGTAGGCGACGCTCGTGCCAATCACGCCGCCGCCGATGACCACGCAGCGCGCGTGGCGCGGGAATTCCTTCACCGGCGTTCTCAGTCGAGCCTGATGCCCGCCTCGCGGATCACGCGGCCCCAGCGTTCGTGATCGGATCTCACCTTGGCCGCGAACTCCGCCGGCGGCATGCCGCCGTAGTCCAGCCCGCTGTCGAAGACGAACTTGCGGAACTCCGCCGTGCCGACGATGCGCGCGATCTCCCGGTGCAGCACCGTCACGACCTCTGGCTTCATGCCGCCGGGGCCGAAGAAGGCGATCCAGCCGTCGATGCCTAAGGCGAGCCCGGCTTCGTGGAAGGTGGGAAGGTCGGGCAACGCCGGGATGCGCTTCTCCGTGGCGGCAGCGATCAGCTTCGCCCTGCCGCCCTTCGCGCTCGCGATCGCGGTAGTCGGACCGTCGAAGAACATGTGGATGCGTCCACCGTAGAGATCCTGGTTCGCCTGCGCGGGACCGGGGTAAGGCACGTGCACGACGTCGATGCCCGCGATGCGCTTGAGGAACTCGACGTTCAGGTGCGGCGTGGTGCCGGTGCCGTACGAGCCGATGTTCAGCTTGCCCGGGTTCTGCTTTGCCCAGGCCACCATCTCGCGCACCGTGGAGAACGGGGAATCGGGCCGCGCGACCAGCACCGTGCCGCCCAGCGACCCTGGCGTGATCGGCGTGAAGTCGCGGAAAAGGTCGAAAGGCGGCGTCGCATGCAGGTGAGGGAGTTGCGTCATCGCCGCGACCGTGTAGAGCAGCGTCGCGCCGTCCGGCGCCGAGCGTGCGACCTCGCGCACCCCGACGAGCGTACCGCCGCCCGGCTTATTCTCCACCGTCACCGCGACGCCGAGCGCCTCGGCTAGCCCCGGCGCGATGCGCCGCGCCTGCAGGTCGGTGCCGCCGCCGGGCGTGAATGGCACGACGATACGCACCGGGCGCTCGGGCTTCCATTGCGCGAGCGCCGCGGGAGCCGCGAGCGCGAGTGCCAGCGTGGCGACGAGCGCCCTCATCGCCCTACTTCCGCTCGATCTCGTCGTAGGGCGTGAGTCCGGACCAGATCGTGATCGGAAGGTTCTTCAGCGCCTTGTCCGCCACCGTGGCCACCGACCAGACGTGCAGGAACGCCACCGGCACGTCCTGCACCACCTGCTTCTGGAACTCGTGGTACAGGCCTTTGCGCTTCTCGAAGTCGCGCTCGACGGTTGCCTTCGCCAGGAGCTCGTCCACCTTCGGGCTGACGTAGCTCTGCGTGTTCGACCACACCACGCCCGGCTTGATGTTCGACGAGAGATAGGTGCGGTGCACGCCGATCACCGGATCGCCGTAGTTGAACGAGGCGTCCATCGAGGCCTCGAAGTCATGGCCGCCGATGCGCTTCGCCCATGTCGGGAAGTCCGGCGAGACCCGCAGGTTGACGCTGATGCCGACCTTCTTCAGTTGCGGCTTGAGGTACTCGGCGATCGTGCCGTAGTTGTCCGGGCTGCCGGGCTGCACGTCGAGCTGCAGCGTGAAGCGCGTGCCGTCGGCGCCCTTATTCATGCCCGCGGCATCGAGGAGCGCGTTCGCCTTCTCGAGGTTGAACCGGTACGCCTCGACCTTGTCGGTGTAGAACGGGCTCCCCGGCGCGATCGGCCCGGTGGCGACCTTCGTCAGGCCGCCGTGCAGCTTCTTGACGATGAAGTCGCGGTCGATCGCGTACCAGATCGCCTGGCGCACCCGCACGTCGTCGAGCGGCTTCCTCTTCAGGTTGAAGGCCAACCAGCCGAGCGGCCCGATCGCCTCGCCGCCGCGCAGCTCGATGTTCGCGTGCGGCAGCTTCTTCAGCCGGTGCACGCTGGTCGGCGAGCTGTGGAAGGGGATCATATCGATGTCCTTCCTCTCGAACGCGATCTCCATAGCCGACGGGTCCTTGAAGATGCGGAACACCAGCTTCGCGAACTTTGGCCGGCCGGGGATGAAGAATTTCTCGAATCGTTCGAGCACGATGTGCTCGCCCGGCTTGTATTCGACGAACTTGTACGGTCCCGCGCCCACCGGCTTCAGGTTCGCCGGGTGGTTGCGCACGTCCTTGCCGTCGCCGTAGACGTGCTTGGGCAGGACCGGCAGGAAGGGCGGCGACATCGCGAGCAGGATTGCCGGGTGCGGATCCCGCATGCGAATGATCGCGATCCGTGGCGTCGGCGTGTCGACGCGCTCGACCGGCCCGAACATGGACTGGAACGGATGGTAGGCCTTGGCCGTCATCACCGAGAACGCGACGTCCTCCGAGGTCACCGGCCTGCCGTCGTGGAACACGGCGTTGGGCACCAGCTTCAGGAGCAGGGACTTGCCGTCATCCTGGAAGCTCCAGCTCTCCGCGAGGTAGGGCTGCGGATTCCACTTCTCGTCGAAGCGCAGCGGGCTCGCGAAGATCTGCGCGCCGGGCATCATCGTCGCGACGCCGGATTGCACGGCGGCGTTGAAGTGGCGCGGTGTCTGCGTGCCGCCGACGATCAGGGTCTCGGCGCGGCCCTGCGCGTGCGCCGGGAGTGACGCGGCACCGGCGAGCGCCGCGGTCAGGATGGCGATGCGGATCATGCGGTTTCCTCCTTGCGCACGGAACGCCGCACTGTAGGGGTGGCCGCCTCAGCCGGATTGTCCGTGGCGGACGCCCGTTTGCTCTTTCCGGTCATCGCGTGGCGCCCGGCCCCAGGCTTTGCGGTAGGCGCGCGAGAAGTGCGCCTGACTGACGAAGCCGCAAGCGACCGCGACGTCGAGAACTAGCATGTCGGTCCGGCGCAGCAGTTGCCGCGCGCGCTCCAGCCGCTGCCGCAACAGGTAGCGCGCCGGGCTTTCGCCGACCGAGGCGCGAAACAGCCGCGTGAGCTGCCGCGTTGAGGTGCCAGCCGCGCGCGAAAGCTCCTCGATGCCGGGCGGCGCATCGGGCCGCTGCGCCGCGACGCGCAGCGCCTGCGTCAGGCCCGGGTGGCGCGCAACCGAACGCTGCGCCCGCGCCATGTGCTGCAGCTCGGAGGCTTGGCGGATGTGGTCGTGCAGGCAGTGCTCGGCGACGCGGTCGGCGACCGCGCGCCCGTGGTCCTGCGCAATTGCGTGCAACATCATGTCGAGCACCGCGGTGCCGCCCGCGCAGGTGACGCGCGGGCCGTCGAACTCGAAGAGCGACTCGGTGATCTCGATCGCCGGGAAGCGCTCGCGGAACGCGTCCGCGACCTCCCAGTGCACCGTCGCGCGGCGGCCGTCGAGGAGGCCCGCGCGCGCGAGGGCAAATGCCCCGGTATCGATGCCGCCCAGCGTTGCTCCGGCGCGATCCAGCCAGCGCAGCCAGGCGACGGCGCGCCGCGTTGCCGCCTTCTCGGGCTCGTGGTCGGCGCAAACGAGGAGCGTGCCGAGCTTCCCGGCGGCATCGATGGACGCGTCGGGTTGGATGCCGATGCCGTTCCCGTCGGCCACCGGCCGGCCGTCGGCCGAGAGCAGCCGCCACGAGTACTTGCGCGCCACGTAGCGGTTGGCAATGCGCAGCGGCTCGATCGCCGACGACAGCGCGATCACCGTGAACCGCGGTACCAGAAGGAAACCGATGGGGCTCGGCAGCAGCGAGGGCGCGTTGTCCGGCACGGGCAAATTCTAGGCCGATCCGGTCATGCCGCGCGGAATCGTCGGCCTTACCGTGGCGCTCGAGGAAACCCGATGCCGCTGCCCTACCCGACGCTCACGATCTACCCGGCCCGCAAAGTGATCACGATGGACGCGTCGCTGCCCGAGGCGACTGCGGTGGCGGTGTCCGGCGACACCGTCGTCGCGGTGGGCGACGTGGCGTCGTTCGCACCGTGGCGCGAAGGACGCGAGCTCGTCGTGGACGAGCGCCTGCGCGACAAGGTGCTGATGCCGGGGCTGATCGACAACCACGTGCACCCGTGGCTCGGTGCGCTCCTCCTACCCACCGAACTCATCGCACCCGAAGACTGGCGGCTCGCCGACGGCGGCGCGGCGCGAGCGGCGAACTCGCGCGACGAGTGGTGGGCGCGGCTGCGCGAGGCAGTGGCCGCAAAGCGCGGCGGCACCGAGCTCATGGCTTCGTGGGGCTTCCACCATGGCTTCCACGGCCGGCGCCCGCGCAGAAGCGAATTGGACGATGTCTGCCCCGACCACCCGCTCATCGTCTGGCATCGCTCGTTCCACGAGATCTTCGCCAACACGAAGGCGCTGCAGTTTGCCGGTCTCACCAAGGCGGACTGCATGCACCCGCAGATCCGCTGGGACGAGGGCCATTTCTTCGAGATCGGCACCAAGACGCTGCTCGCGAAGCTGATGCCGCATTTCCTGAAGCCCGAGTGGTTCAACGTCGGCATGGAGAGGATGGCCGCGCTGATGCACCGCGGTGGGCTCACGACCATCGGCGACATGGCGTTCGGATCGCTGGGCGTGGACTACGAGCTCGGCGCATGGGACGCAGCGATCGAGCGGCGCGGCCGGCCGATCCGCTGCTATAACATCCCGCACGCTGGCGCGCTAGGCTTTCGCGCGAAGGGAATGAAACCCGCGCCGCACGAGGACCCGGATTTCGAGAAGGTGCTCGCGATCATCGATGCGCTGCCCGCGCGCGACACGCGCCGGATGAAGACGCTGAAAGCCGCGAAGCTGTACGCGGATGGCGCGATGTTCTCGCAACTGATGCGCATCAATCCGCCGGGCTACATGGACGGCCACGAGGGCGAGTGGATGATGGCGCCCGAGGTGCTCGCGAAGGGCGTGCGCACATTCTGGGAAGCCGGCTACGGCATCCACGTGCACGTGAACGGCGACGGCGGCGTCGACGCGCTCCTCGGCGCGCTCGACGCGGCGATGCACGCCTGGCCGCGGTTCGACCACCGCTTCGCATTCCACCACATGGGCTACTCGTCGGCTGCCCAAGTGCGGCGCATGGCGGCGTTTGGCGTCGTCGCCTCGGTGAACCCCTATTACGTGCACGCGCTCGCGGACAGCTATTCGCTGCTCGGTCTCGGGCCGGAGCGCGCGTCCCAGATCGTGCGCGCCGGCTCGATGGTGCGTGCCGGCGTACCGGTATCGTTGCATTCGGACTTCATGATGGCCCCGACGGAGCCCCTGTTCCTCGCCTGGTGCGCGGCCACGCGCCAGACGCGCTCCGGCGCCGTGGCTGCGCCCGCCGAATGCCTCACGCTCGAGCAGGCGCTGCGCGGCATCACGATCGACGCCGCCCACGCGCTCGGCCGCGACCACGAGATCGGCTCCATCGTCGCCGGCAAGAAGGCCGACTTCACGGTGCTGGACGACGATCCGTTCCGCGTCGGCGTAAAGGGGCTGAAAGACCTCAAGGTCTGGGGGACGGTGTTCGACGGTGAGGTGTTCCCCGTGGCGCGGCCATCGGCGGCGCTGCATCGTCCCGTGCCGCATCCCCAGCCACGGCGCGTACACCGCTACCGTCCTGTGCAAACCTCGTGTTGCGGCGCTGCCGAGGACCGTTGCGACACAGTCCACCGGCTCGCGTCTTGGGCGGGCGAGGTGGCCCGGTCGCTCCGGTAACCCGGACGGTCATAGCGTGGCCGGCCGCAAGGGGGCGGTCCCATCCTCGCGCACGAGGTGGCAAGCGACGCGGTGCCCTGGCCGCACCTCGCGCAGTACCGGCTCCTCGGCCTTGCAGCGCGCCTCCGCATACGGGCAGCGCGACGAGAATCGGCAGCCCGGCGGCGGACTGATCGGGCTCGGCGGGTCCCCTTCGAGCCGCAGGCGCGCGGCGCCGTCGCGGCGCCGTCGACCGACGCGCGGCACGGCCGAGAGCAGCGCCCATGTGTACGGGTGCAGCGGGTTCCCGAACAACGCCTCGCGCGGCGCCTGCTCGACCATGCGGCCGAGGTACATCACCGCGACCTCGTCGCAGAGGTACTGCACCACGCCGAGGTCGTGCGAGATGAAGAGGTAGGCGAGGCCGTACTCCTCCTGCAGCTTCACGAGCAGGTTGAGGATCTGCGCCTGGATCGCGACGTCGAGCGCCGACACCGGCTCGTCGCAGACCACCAGCTCGGGCTTCGTCGCGAGCGCGCGCGCGATGCCGATCCTCTGGCGCTGGCCGCCGGAGAACTGGTGCGGGAAGAGCTGCAGCTGGTCCGACCGCAGGCCGACCTGCGCGAAGAGTTCCTGCGCACGCTCGCGGCACTCGGTCTCGGTGCCGACCTGCATCAGCTCCATCGGCTCCGCGACGATCGCGCCGGCGCGCATGCGCGGGTTGAGCGAAGAGTACGGGTCCTGGAAGATCATCTGCACGCGCCGGCGCGCACGGCGCAGCGCCTCGCCCTCGAGCGCCGAGAGCGACTCGTCGCCGAGGCGCACCGCGCCCGAGGTGATTTCGGTGAGGCGCATCACGGCGAGCGCGGTGGTGGTCTTGCCGGAGCCGGACTCTCCGACGATGCCGAAGGTGCGGCCCTTCGCCAGCGCGAACGACACGCCGTCCACCGCCTTCACGGTGCGCTTCGGCGCGAACGGCGTGGCTCGGCGCAGCGGGAAGTGCACGCGCAGGTCCGACACGTCGAGCAAAGCGTCGCTCACGCGGCTCGCGCTTCCTCGAGCAGCCAGCACGCGGCGGCATGCGATTCACCCACGTCGTAGGCGGGCGGAAACGCCTCGCCGCATCGCGGCATCGCGCGCGGGCAGCGGTCGGCGAACGCGCAGCCCCTGCCGAGCAGGTGCAGGGGCGGGACAACGCCGGGGATCTCGTGCAGCTGCGGCCGCGCCGCGGCGTGGCCAAGCTGTAGGTTCGGACGGCAGGCGAGGAGCCCCTGGGTGTACGGATGCGCCGGATTGCCGAGGATCGCGTCCACCGGGCCCTCCTCGACCTTGCGGCCGGCGTACATCACGACGACCCGGTCGGCCATCTCGGCGGTCGCGCCCATGTCGTGGGTAATGAGCACGATTGCAGTGCCCTCGGCGGCACGCAATTCCTCCAGCAGGTCGAAGATCTGCGCCTGCACGGTGACGTCGAGCGCCGTGGTCGGCTCGTCGGCGATCAGCACCTCGGGCTCGCAGGCAAGCGCCATCGCGATCATCACGCGCTGGCGCATGCCGCCGGAGAACTGGTGCGGGTATTCGGCGACGCGCCGCTCGGCCTCGGGGATGTGCACGGCTCGCAGCATCTCCACGGCCCGCTTCCTCGCCTCCGCCGGCGACAGCCCGAGGTGCAGCCGGGCGGTCTCCGCGATCTGGTCGCCGACGGTGAACACCGGGTTGAGCGAGGTCATCGGCTCCTGGAAGATCATCGCGATGCGGTTGCCGCGCAGGTCGCGCATGCGCCCGTCGGAGGCCTTCACGAGATCCTCGCCGCGGTAGCGGATTGCGCCGCCGGTGACGTGCCCGGCGGGCTTGGGCACGAGGCCCATCACCGCGAGCGCGGTCATGCTCTTGCCGCAGCCGGATTCGCCGACGATGCCCAGCGTTTCGCCTGGCGACACCGAGAGGCTCACGCCGTCCAGCACACGCACGCGCCCGTCCCAGGTGTCGAACTCGACCTTCAGGCCTTCCACTTCCAGCAGCGGCCCGCTCATCTGGTGCGCAACTTGGGGTTGAACGCGTCGTTCAGGCCGTCCCCGACGAGGCTGATCGCGAGCACGGTGACGAAGATCGCGAGCCCGGGAAACGTCACCGCCCACCACGCCTCGCGAAGGTAGTTCCGGTTCGAGCCGATCATCAGGCCCCAGCTCATGATGTTCGGATCCGAGAGGCCGAGGAAGGAGAGCCCCGCCTCGAAGAGGATCGCGCTGCCGGTGGCAAGCGTGGCCGACACCATGATCGGCGGCATCGCGTTCGGCAGGATGATGCGCCAGATGATGCGCGCGTTCGATGCCCCGATCGAGCGCGCGGCACGCACGTACTCGAGTTCACGAATGCGCAAGTACTCTGCGCGCGTGAGCCGCGCCATGCTGGTCCACGCGACGATGCCGATCGCGAGCGTCACCGTCAGGAGCGAGGGCGCGAAGAGCGTGATCAGGACCATCGCGAAGAGGAGCGCCGGCAGCACCTGGAAGAACTCCGTGACGCGGCCGAGCACGCCATCCACCCAGCGGCCGTAGAAACCGCCGAGCGCGCCGATGGTGATGCCGATCAGCGCGGTGATCAGCGCTGCGCAGAAGCCGACCAGCAGCGTCGGGCGTCCGCCCTTGATCAGACCCGCGAGCACGTCGCGCCCGAGGTAGTCGGTGCCCAGCGGGGCCTCGGCCTCGGCGCCCGGCCGCGCCTTGGGCGCGCCGACGATATCGAACGGGTCCACCGGGTAGGCCATCGGCCCCAGCACCACCACCAGCGCGATAATTGCGAGGAGCGCAAGGCCGACCAGCGCTGCGCGATTGCGGCGAAATACGCTCCACGCCTCGCGCCAGAGACCGCGGGCCTTCGTCTCCGGGCGCCCGTCGCCGGTCTCCTCAACCACCGGTCTTGATCCTCGGGTCGATGAAGCGATAGGCGGCATCGGTCAGCAGGTTGCCGACGATCACCAGCACCGCGGAGAGCAGCAGGATGCCGAGGATCAGCTGGTTGTCGCGCCGCAGGATCGACTCGAACGCAAGCTGTCCCATACCGGGCCACGTGAATACGGTTTCCACCAGCACGGCGCCGGCGAGCATCGCCGAGAGCTGTAGGCCTGCGACGGTCACCACGGGCAGGATCGCGTTCCGCAGCGCGTGCTTGAAGACAACCTTGTTCTCGGAAAGACCCTTGGCTCGCGCCGTACGCACGTAGTCGGAGCCGAGCACCTCCAGCATACTCGCGCGCGACAGGCGCGAGTAGAGCGCGAGATAGATGAGGGCAAGCGTGCCGGCCGGGAGGACCAGGTGGTAGGCGACGTCCAGCGCGTAGGCGATGCCCGTTGCGCCCTGCGCGACGTCGTACATGCCCGAGGCCGGCAGCAGCTCGAAGACCGAAGCGAAGAGGAGGAGCAGCATCAGGCCCGACCAAAACACCGGCGCCGAAAAGCCGAACAGCGCGACGATCGTCACCACGGCCCCCAGCCAGCTCGCCGGGAAGCGCGCCGCCATCACGCCGAGGAAGGTGCCCAGCGTGATCGCGAGGCCGAGCGCGGCGACCACCAGCAGCACCGTGGCCGGCACGCGGTCGAGAATTAGATTCAGAACCGGCTGGTTGTAGTAGGCCGACGTACCGAGATCACCAGTGGCCACGCGGCCGAGGTAGATGCCGAGCTGCTCGGGGAACGAGCGGTCGAGGCCATAGGACTTCCTCAACTGCGCTATCGTCTCCTCGGAGGCCCCGCCCATCTCGCCGACGATCGTCTGCACGATATCGCCCGGCGCGAGGTGCATCAGGCTGAAGTTCAGGATCGCAACCGCCGCGAGCAGGCCTGCGGCGTACGCGATGCGGCGCGCGAGCCAGGCGGCGAAACCCATGCGCTCAGCCCCGGCACATCCCGTCGATCGGTGCGGCTGCGGAACGACAAATCCAGCAACGAAGCATCCAAACCTCCAGTGACCGGACCGGACAGGCCCGAAGCGGTAGGTTAACATCCGTGGCGAAGGGGATCTACATGGTGCTGGACCTCGGCCTGAAGGTCGCCGTCACCTTCGAGGACATCAGCCCCGAGGCGGGTATTCCGAAGTTCGTGCCGGCGTAGCGCCGGGCGCGGCCTACTTCGCGAGGTGCCGCGCCACCCAGCCCGGCACGCGATCCATGCGCCACTGCCACCAGCGCGGCACGCTCGCCGCGTAGGCGCGCTCTACGTAATACGGCACCATCGGCGCGTACCAGTCCCACAGGCGCCGCAGCTCCGTTTCGGGGGCATCGTGCAGATCCACGCGAAGATCCACGAGCGGGAACGGGTGCGCGCCGCAGACGAGGAGCGCCGCCGAGTTCTGCCCCTCCGGCTGCCCTCCCGCGTCGCGCCCGGCTTCGACCGCGCGCACCAGCCGCTCAGCGAGCGTTTCCTTTGCCGACGCCTCGAACGCCGCCGCCATCGCAGCCACCACCTTTTCGCCCGCGAGCACGTTGCCCGCGGCAACGTAGCCCTCGCCCACCCGGTGACCGGCCCATGTCGGGCTCTTCGCGCCCGTCGCCGCGTGCGCGCGACCGTAGACGTCGACCACCGAGGCCTGGCGTAGCTCCGGAAACGGGTCGCCGGAGAGGACTTCCGCGATCACCTTCTCGGCAGAACGCCCGGCCTCCAGGAGCGAGCGCGCGACCGGAAGCAGCAGCGGATTGGCGACCGCCTGGAACGAGCCGGCGCCGCGGCAGGGAACGACCACAGGGCAGCGCGGCCCGACGTTCGGCGAGTAGGTGGCGATGCCGACGCCGTATTCGCCGGTGCGGGCGCAGCGCGCGACGAGAGAGAAAGTCATGGCGTACCTCAGTCGAGCCGGATGTTGGCGTCGGCGGCGAGCTTGCGGTAATGCGCGTACTCGTCGGCGGTCAGCTTCGCCAGCGCCTCGGCCGAGCCGGGCCGCACAATCGAGCCGGTATTCTCGATGCGCCTGCGCACCTCGGGATTTGCGAGGATCTTCTGCAGCTCGGCGTTCAGCCGCTGCACGATGAGCCGGGGCGTTCCGGCCGGCGCGTAAAGCGCGTTCCAGCTATCGAGGTTCATGCCCTTCAGTCCCTGCTCTTCCAGCGTCGGAATCTCGGGCGCCGAAGGCGCGCGCGCGGGCGACGCCATGCCGTAGGCTTTCATTTGCCCGGCGCGGATGTACTGCAATTGCGTGGGCAGCGTGGCGAAATAGAGCTGCACGCGGTTGGCGAGAAGGTCCGCGTTGACCTGCGGCGCGCCCTTGTACCCCACGTCGGGAATCTGCACGCCGAGCATCCGCGCGAACTGCACGCACGCGAGGTGCGTGCCGGTGCCGGTGCCGTGGTGTCCGCAGTTCAACTTGCCGGCGTTCGCGCGCACGTAGACGATGAGCTCTTTCAAGTCAGCTGCCGGAACGGACGGATGGGCGACCAGCACGATCGGCAGCCCGGCGACGTAGCCGATCGCCTCGAAATCCTTCGGCGCGTAGGTGACGTTACGGTTGATCGCGGGCATGATCGCCGAGGGCGCGCTGCCGCCCATGACGAGCGTGTAGCCGTCGGGCGCCGCCTTCGCTGCTGTGGCGAGTGCGATCGCGCCGCCCGCTCCGGTGCGGTTTTCGACCACAGTCCGCGCAAGGGCGTGAGTGCTTTCATGACGGATTTCCTTCCGGGCTTACTTAGAGTGCGGTGTCCTGTGCAAGCGCGACACGCCGCGCGATGTCTTTCAGCTTCACTCCGATCGCGGCAAGCCGCGCCTCGGGCAATTGCGTTCGCGCGCCCGCGCACGAGATCGAGAGCACACCGCGCCCCGGCAGCACGAGCGGCACGGCGACGCCGGTAAGCGCCGCGTCCCAGTCGCCGCCGAAGCACCAGCCCTTCCTGGCGAAGCGCTCCATTTCCCGGTCGACCCCTTTGCGCACCAGGTTCCACCGGGCCTCAGGGGTCTGCGCGTGCACCTCGCTCATCAACGCTTCGCGATCGGCGGGCGCGAGCCCGGCCAGATAGCCCCGGCCAAGCGCCGTGGTGGCGATGGGAACGCGCGTGCCGATGTCCTGCTGCAGCACCACCGGCGCGCTCGAGCGCACACGCTCTACGAAGATCATGTGTGCACCGTCGCGCAACCCCATCGATACGGTCAGCCCCTCGGCCTCGGCGAGCGCCTGCATCAGTGGCCGCGCGAGCTGGCGCATGCCAAGGCGCGCGAGCACCGGGTAGCCGAGCGTGAGAATGTGCGGATCGAGCCGGTAGCCGCCGCCTGCGGGATCGCGCGCGAGGTAGCCGAGCTTGCAGAGCGTGTAGGTAAGCCGGGTGATGGTCGCCTTCGGCAGCCGCGCGCGCACGGCGATCTCGGCGTTGGTCAGTAGGTCGTCGCCCGGATTGAACGCCTGGAGCAAAGACAAGCCGCGTGCCAACGCGATGACGAATTGGCGGTCGTCGAGATCCTCCGCAGAGACCGCGGCCCGAATGGGGAAAGTCTGGTTCAGCAATGGTGACTCCTGGCTCGCCCGAGTGCCGGAGAAGTATACCGCTGTGCGGAACTAATTATATCTTTGTTCCGCTAGGCGGTACATTGCAGAGCGCCGGCAGGAGGACCGCACCTCCCGGTTCCGTTGGCTACTGCGCTGTCAACTCTCCCCCACCAGCTCCCTCTGCCCGCGGATCGCGCGCAAGCAGAAGCTCGACCGCCTGCGGCGGCGAGAGCCGGCCATCGAGCACCTCGTTGACGGCCGCCGTGATCGGCATGTCCACGCTGCAAGTCTTCGCGCGCACCAGCGTGGCGTGTGCCGAGCGCACGCCCTCGGCGACGTGGCCCAGCTCGGCGACGATCGCCGCCAGGGGCCGGCCGCGCGCGAGCTCGAGGCCGACTCTCCGGTTGCGCGAAAGATCGCCGGTCGCCGTGAGGATCAGGTCGCCAGCGCCGGTGAGGCCCATCACCGTCTCGGCGCGGCCGCCCAGCGCCACGCCCAGGCGCGCGAGCTCCGCAAGGCCGCGCGTGATCAGCGCCGCGCGCGCGTTCTGCCCCAGACCCAGGCCGTCGCAGATGCCGACCGCGATTGCGAGCACGTTCTTCACCGCGCCGCCGATCTCCACGCCTACGAGGTCATCGGTGTGGTAGACGCGCAGGCGCCCGCCATGCAGCTGCGCCGCGGTGGCTGCCGCGAACGCGCCGTCGGCCGCCGCGAGCGTCAGGGCGCAGGGCAGGCCGCGCGCCACCTCGAGCGCGAACGAGGGCCCCGACAGCGCGCCGCAGGGCGCGCGGATGCCAGCAGCAGCGGCAATCTCGTGCGGCAGCGCGCCGCTCTCCTGCTCGAATCCCTTGCAAAGCCAGACGAATGGAGTGCCGGCGATGTGCGCCAGCGCCGCACGCAGGCCGGCAACCGGAGTCGCCACCAGCACAAGCTCCGCGCCCGCCAGCGCGGCGCGCGCATCGTGCGCGACCAGAATGCCTGGCGGCAATTCGATCTCGGGAAGGTAGCGCGCGTTGCGGCGAGTGGCGCCGATTGCCGCGGCCTGCGCGGGATCGCGCGCCCAGAGGGTGACCCGGTGCCGTGCTGCGAGTACTGCGGCAATCGCCGTGCCCCACGCGCCCGCGCCCAGGACGGCGAGCGCCGCCATCGCGCGCTCCTTCAGTTACCCCAGACCTGCGCGGCGCGCACGAAGCCGGCGGAGCCGTCGGCGTGCCGCACGCGCAGCCAGCCGCCGGGCGCGACTTCGACCAGGTCTAGTGCCACGTTCTGCGCCGCGACGAAGGCCACCGGCGCGTTGTCCTCGGCGCGCACGCGAATCTCGGCGGAAGCACCGGTCACCAGCACCGTGCGCTTTTCGCTCAGCGCCTTCCTCTCCACCCAGGTGAGCGCGCCCGCATGGTCGCGGACCTTGACCCAGGCATCGAGGCTGACGACGACTTCCAGCGGATAGCTCCGCTGAACGACGAACAGGGGCGTCGCCGCGCGCGAAGGCGCATCGTAGAGCACCGCCGCAGCCTCTTGCACCGAGCGGAATTCCGCGGCGCCGGCCGCGGGTATCGCCAGGAAGAGCAGCCAGCCGAACCGGCTCATTGCGTCGTTCCGGCCTGCGCGCCGCTGGCGGCCTGGTGCCGTTGCAAGTACAGCTGCTCGAACGAAACGGGCTGCAGCACCACGGGGGGAAAGCCCGCGCGCGTTACAAGGTCGGAGATCGCCTCGCGCGCGTAGGGATAGAGGATGGTGGGGCAGCCGATCGCCAGCAGCGGCTCGAGATCCGCCGGCGCGATGCCGCGCGCGGTGAAAATCCCCGCCTGCGCCACCTCGGCGAGGAAGCAGGTCTTCTCCCC
>JADLES010000103.1 GCA_020845995.1 Burkholderiales bacterium
CCATAGTAGTGCTCGATCGCGCGCTCGATCTCCGAGTCGCCGGCGAGGCGCAGCTCGACCTCCATGTCGCCCTTCAGGTGGGCGCGCAGCTGGTCCACGGCGACGATGTTGTTGGTGTCGGCCAGCGCGACGATGAACCGCTTCGCCTGGCGGTCGAGCGCGACCGGGAACATGCGGTAGCGGCGCGCGAGCTCGCGCGGCAGCATTTTCAGCGCGGCCGGATCGACGATGATGTGCGCGAGGTCGACCGACTGCAGCCCGAGCTTTTCCGAGAGCGCGTCGCGCAGCGTGGCCTCGGACACGAAGCCGAGCTGCACCAGCAGCCGGCCGACCGGCAGGTGCGATTTCATCTGCTCGAGCAGCGCGATCCTCAGCTGGTCCTCGGTGAGGATGCCCTGGTCGATCAGAATCTGGCCGATATGCCGCTTGGCCTGCGGATTCGTGGGCGAATTCATCCGGCCTCCATGATACCCGGCGGGCCAACGGGCGGCCCCGTTCCCCCCGGTTGCCGCACTGCAAAAGAGTGTCAGCGTGCGCTTGCGGCGGAGAGCTGCTGCACGCGCGAGCGGGCGGCCTCGATGTCGAAGTCCGCGGCACGTCTCTGCGCGAGGCTCAACGCGCGCTGATAGTACTCGTGCGCGAGCTTGTACTGGCGCAGCTGGTCGAGGCTGACGGCGACGTTGAATGCAAAATCCGGGTTCTCGGGATCGGCGGAGTAGGCCTTGAAATAGGCCTGCTGCGCCTCGGGCCAGCGGCCCTGCAGCGCGTACTGGTTGCCGAGCGTGAAATAGAGCACATTCGCCTCGCGATCGGCGGCAAGCAGCGATTTCACGCGGCTTTCGACCTGCACCGGATCGAGCTGCTGGCCGCGCAGCGCGACCATGCCCGCCTGCGCGTGCGGATCGCGCGGATCGATCTGCAGCACCCGCTGGTAGTAGCCGTTGGCGAGGTCGTAGCGCTGCGCGCGCATCTCGACCCCCGCGATGCCGAGCAGGGCATCCCGGTTGGCGGGCTCCTCGCGCAGCACCTGCTGGTAGTCGTCGCGCGCTTTCGCCAGATCGCCGGCCAGGAACGCTGCGTAGCCGGAGGCGACCCGCGGGTGGATCTGCGGGCCGCGCTGGCTCACGGTGACCGGCCGTTCCTCCCTGGGTGTTCTCGCTGCGGGGCTCCTTGGCGCCGCGGGCGCCGGTTTCGCCGCGGCGGGCTGCGCAGCCGGCTGCGCCTTGATCGTCGGCGGGGCAGGTTGCGCGGGTGCAGCGGTCGGTGCCGGCGCTGGCGCCGGCGCCGCGGCGATCGGTCCTGCGGTGGTCACCGGCGCTGCCGCGGACGTGGCGGGAGCAGGCGCGCTCGCCGCGGGCGTGCTGGTCGGCAGACCGGGAATGGCCGCGGGCGCGGCCGGCGCGTTGGGAAGCACCGCGGACTTGAGCGCTGCCGGATCGACGGGCTTCTCGTCCGCGGCACGCGGCGGATTGGTGTTGACCAGCGGCGGCGCGGGGCGAAGCTGGATCCAGAAATAGATGCCGGTGCCGACCGCGAACGCGCCGAGCGCGCCCATCGTGATGTAGAAGGGCAGGCGCGGATTCGACTCCTTGAACTTGGCTTCGAACACGCGCTGCGCGGTGGCGCGGCCGGCATCCGCCGCCGGGCTCTGCGCGCCTTGCGCGGCCCGCGCCGGCTCGCGGCGCGGCGCGGCTCTCGGCTCCTGCGCCGGCGGCTCGTCCGCCAGGCGCAACTCCATCGGCGCCGGCTTGGCCGGCGCCGGCTGCAGTTCGTCGGCGAGAATTTCCAGCGGCGTGGACACGGCGGGAAGCTCGTCGCGCGTGGTGACGTGCTTGCGCTCCTCGAGAACCGTCGAATCGGGATCAAAGGCCGAGGGCTGCGCGGGCGCGCCGGCGTCGGCGCCCTTGGCGCGGCGCTGGGCTTCTTCTTTCGCCTTTTCGGCTTTCTTGAGTGCCTCGAGCAGGAGGCTCATGTCACTGGAGCAGCGGCGGCTTGGACGGGTTCGGCTGCTGCAGGAAGTCCTCCCTCGGCATGAGCGCGCGGAAATTCGCGTAGTCGCCGTCGACGCTGTCGTCGCGGATCACTGTCGAGCGCAGGAAGATCACCAGTTCGGTCTTCAGGTTGATGGCCGTGCGCTGGGAAAGGATCGAGCCCCACGCGGGAACCTGGCTCAATCCCGGGATGGCCTCGTGCACGTTGGTGGCCGAATCCTGCATCAGGCCGCCCAGCACCGCGGTCTGCCCGCTCTGCAGGCGCATGATCGATTCCATCTCGCGCGTCTGGATCACCGGGATCGGGCTCGCGATCGGAGCAATGTTGCAGGTGAAGCTGGTGCCCGTGGTGACGTTGGCGGTCCCGCAAGGATTGGCGAGCGCCGGGTTCGGGTCGTTGACGTCGCCCAGCCGGCGCGAGATGGTCGGGCGCACGTTGATGAGCACGGTGTCGTTCTCGCTGATCTGCGGAGTGACGCTCATGATGAATCCCACGGGCACCGAGTTGACGGTGGTGTTGAAGGTGGTGACCGCGGGGCTGTTGGCGGCGGTGACCGTGTTCGCGGTCACCGTGAAATAGACCAGGTTGTCCACGACTTTCAGCTGTGCCGTCTGGTTGTTGAGCACGCTCAGCTTGGGGCTGGAGAGCACGCGCACATCGCCGAACGATTCGAGCAGCTTCAGCGTGCCGGTGATGTCCAGACGGCCGCCGGTGGCAAAGCTGATGAGGAAGGAGCCGACGTTGACCTGGGGCTGCGCGGCCCTCGGGCTCTGGGAAAAGCCGAGGCCGGCGCCGCCCTGGATGAGCCGCTGCCAGTCGATGCCGCGCTGGAAGGCGTTGTTGAGCTGCACCTCGACGACCGTGGCCTCGATCAGCACCTGGCGTTTCGAGCTGGCGCGCACGTTGTCGAGGAACTCCTGAACCTTCTCGTGCTGGCGCGAGGTCGCGCGAATGCTCAGTACCCCGGTCTCGGAGTTCGAGATCACCGACGCCGCCTCGCGGAATTCCGTCGCCGGCTGCGGCGGCTGAATGGCGGCGGCGGCGCCGGGGGCCGCTCCCGGCGCGGGGACGGCGGGCGCGGGCGCTGCGCTGGCGGCGGGAATGATCTTGTCGGTCTCCCGCAGCAGGTCGCGGATGTTGCCGACCAGCGACTCCCAGAATTTGTTCAACGAAGTCGATTTGACGGTGGAAAGCGAGTTGTTGCCTGTCGCGCTGACGCCGCCGCCGCCGGTGCCCGCGCCGCCGGTGACCGTGCCGCTGACCTGAGTGGCCAGGTTCGCCTCGCTCTTGGAATCGCGAATCATGTTGAGGTAGTCCACGCGGTAGATGCGCAGGTAGGGCGTGTCGCGCATCACGGTGAGCGTCTGGCCGTCCATCTCGTAGCGCATGTCCACCTGCTTCGCGATGCGGGACAGCATCTGCGGCAGCGTCTGGTCGATGGCGTTGATGGTGACCGAACCGGTGACGCCGGGATGGATGTCGACATTCAGCTTCGCGTCGCGCGCCAGCGCGAACAGGAGGTCCTGCACGCGCACGTTGTTCACCACCACGCTGTAGGTCTCCGGGCGGGCGGCGGGCGTGGGCGGAGGAACGAGCGGCGCGACCTGCACCGGCGCCGGAACCGCGCCCTCGGGGCGCGGCGCCTGCGGCTCGATGCCGAGGTGCGTACTGGCGGGCTTGGCGGGCGGCTGCGCGCAACCGGCCAGCGCCGCGATGATCGTGGCGGCTAGCCCTGTGTTAACGATCCCGCGAGTCCGCGAGATTTCTCCCATCTTTCTAGCATAGCATATTTCTTTAGAAAAGCTTCCTAAACATTTGTCAACATGACGTTTTCTGTAGATCCAATGGATCAGATCAAGGGTCGAACCTCGGTCATGGGCCGGATCTCCAGCGCAAATGCCTTCTGGTATTTCGGCGGCAGGCGCTGAGCGGCCTTGCTGGCGGCTTCTTTGTCGGCGAATGCGCCAAATGCCACGAGCAGGCGGTAGCGCGAACCGGTGGCAAGGGGGGCCACGTAGATCTCGGCCAGGGGCACCAGCTCGCGGGCGCGCAGGAGGAAGCGCTCGGTGCGCGTCGGGTCGCTGTTGTCGGCGACGAACAGCTCGATGGTGAACGCGGCCTCCGGCTCCTGCAGCCAGGAACGGGTCGCAGCGAGCCGGCCGCGCAGGAGCGGATTGCGGCCAGGGACGTAGCCCTGGAATCTGCGCAGTTGCTCGGCGGTCAGGGGCGGCGGGGGTGCTGGCTTTTCCGGGGGCGGCTCGACACGTGGCGGCTCCCCCACCGGCGAGGTGGGGGAGGTGGCCTCGGTGGGCGGGGCGGCATCGGCGGAGGGTGCGGATGGGGCGGGCGAGTTCGCCGCCGCGGGCAAGGCGGCCTGCGCGGGCAAGGTGGCCGGGGTCGGGGCGCTGGGCACCGGCGGCCTGGCGGGCGCTTCGGCCGCGGGCGGGGCGGGCTGCCGCTGCTCCGGGGATAGCCACGAATAGACCCCAGCGCCCAGAGCCGCGCCGCCCCCGAGCAGGGCCGCCGCAGTCAGCGCTCGCCCGATGCGCGGTCGGGAGCCGGCGAGGGGCGCGAAATCGCTGTCGGCATGCGCGATGCGCACCTCGCGCGGGGTCACCGCGTGCGTGTTGGCCGCGAACGCGGCGAGCAGGGCCTTGTCGCAGAGGACGTTGATGCGGCGGGTGAGGCCGCTGGAAGCGCGGGCGATCGCGGCGATGGCGGAAGGCGAAAAGACGTCGGGACCCTTGTATCCCGCGGCGCGCATGCGGAACGCGACGTACTTGCCGACCTCGTCGCCGGCCAGCGGTCGCGTGCGAAAACTGTGCGTGATGCGGTCCTTCAACTGGCGCAGGGACGGCTTGGCGAGCGCCAGGTCCAGCTCTGGTTGCCCGAAGAGGACGATCTGCAGCAGCTTGTGGCGGCTCGACTCGAGGTTGGAAAGCAGCCGGACCTGCTCCAGGGTGTCCTCGGGCATCGCGTGCGCTTCGTCGATCATCACCACCACGCGCCGGCCGGCCGCGTAGAGTTCGAGCAGCCGATCCTGCAGCGCACGCAGCGCCGGCACCGCCGGGTCCCCGCTCGGCGGCAGGCCCAGCTCGTCCGCGATCGCCTGCAGGATTTCCGAGCGCGAATACGACGGATTGGCGAGAAACACGGTTTCGACCTCGGCGGGCAGCCGCTCGATCATCACCCGGCACAGCGTCGTCTTGCCGCTGCCGATTTCGCCGCTCACCTTGACGATGCCCTCGTCGTGCAGGATGGCGTACAGCAGGCCCTCCAGGGTGGCGCCCCGGTCGGCGCCGTTGAAGAAGAAATCCGGATGCGGCGTGATCCGGAACGGCGCCTCCTTGAGGCCGAAATGATCGAGATAGAGAGCCATGTCTAGCCGTCCTTGCGCTCGCCGCCGTTCATCCGGCTGTACAGCGTCGTGCGGTTGACGCCGAGCAGCCTGGCCGCCTGGCTGACATTGCCCCGCGTGAGCCGCAGCGCCGCCTCGATGTAGCTGCGCTCCACCGACTGCAGGATGCGGTCCAGCTGAACGCCGCGGCTGCGCTCGAGGTGGTCGATGGCGCGCGCCATCGCGTCGCCTTCGCCGGGGTCGCCCTCGGCCCCGCGGCCGCTTTCCAGGTCGAACTCCGGCTCGAGATCTTCCGCCGTCAGCTGGCGACCGGCATGCCGGGCGGTGAGGCGGATGACGATGTTGCGCAGCTCCCGCACGTTGCCGGGAAAGGGATAGGCGAGCCAGCGCCGCTCGGCGTCCTTGTCGAGCCCGAACGGCGCGACGCCGGACTGCTCGGCGTAGAAGCGGCGGAAATGCTCCAGCAGCAGCAGCCTGTCGTCGCCCATTTCCCGCAGGGGCGGCACGCTGAGGGTGAACACCGAAAGCCGGTGATACAGGTCGGGACGGAAGTGGCCCGTTCTGGTTTCCTGGCGCAGGTCGCGATTGCTCGCGGCGATCATGCGCGCGCGCGAGACCCGGCTCGAGGTCTCGCCGAGTCGCTGGAATTCGCCGTTCTCCAGCACGCGCAGCAGCTTGGCCTGGATCTCCAGCGGCAATTCGCCGATCTCGTCCAGGAACAGGGACCCCTCCCCGGCTTCCTCGAAAAACCCCGCCCGCGCCGCGGTGGCGCCGGTGAACGCGCCCTTGGCATGGCCGAACAGCGTCGCCTCGACGAGCGTCGGCGCGATGGCCGCGCAGTTGAGCGCGAGATAGGGCCTGTCGGCGCGGACCGACAGCCGGTGCAGGCTGCGCGCGACCAGTTCCTTGCCGCTGCCCGACTCGCCCTCGATCAGCACGGGGAACTGCGAGTCCGCGTATTGCGCCAGCTGGCTCTTCAGCTTGCGCAGCACCGGGCTCTGGCCGATCAGATCCGCGGCGCCCGGCTCGCGATTGCGGTCCGCGCGCAGCTCGGCGTCGCGCACGGCGAGGGCGCGGGCGAGGGTCCTCTTGAGCGCGGCGGGATCGCAGGGCTTGGCGATGAACTCCGCCGCCCCCAGCGTGCGCGCATGGCGCGCGTGCGCCTCGTCGTTCTGTCCCGAGAGCACGAAGATGCGCATCTGCGGGGAAAGCGCGAGCAGTTCCGCGATCAGCCGAAAGCCCTGGTCGGGAGCATGCGGCGTCGGCGGCAGGCCGAGGTCGACGAGCGCAAGTTCCGGCGCCTCGGGCAGCTGGCGCAGCAGTTCGATGGCATGCGTGCGCGAATCGCAGGCCAGCACCTCGAACTCCGCGCCCAGCGCGAACGACAGCGTCTCCGTGATGAGCGAATCGTCATCGACGATCAGCAGCCGGGGGCGGCCCTCAGGCGTTGACTGCAGTGGCCTGTGCATCGCTGCGAATGCAATTCAGGAACGCGCGCTCGAGGCTCTCCGCCCCGTAGCGCGCGCGCAGGGCGCCGGGCGCGCCGCTGAAGCGCAGCCTGCCCTGGTCCAGGACCGCGACGCTGGAGCACAGTTCTTCCACGTCGGTGAGCACGTGCGAGGTGAAGAACAGCGCCTTGCCGCCGCGCCGGAGCCCCGCCAGCACGGATTTCACCGCCAGCCTGCCGGCGGGGTCCAGCCCGCTCATCGGCTCATCGAGCACGTACAGGTCGCGCTCCAGCAGGAAGCAGGCGGCCAGGCCGAGCTTCTGGGTCATGCCCTTGGAGAGCTGGCGCACGGGTCGCTCCAGCGCCTGCGGGTCCAGTTCGAGCTCGGCGGCGAGGCGGGCGGCGCGCGCGGCATCGTAGCGGGCGCCGGCCAGCGCGAGCGTCATCGCCGCGAACTCGCGGCCGAGCAGGTAGTAGGGCGGCACGAAGCGCTCGGGCAGGTAGGCGAGGCGCGCGCGCGCGGCCGGCAGCCGGGCATCGCGGCCGAAGATCTCGACGCCGCCCGCATCGGGCGCGCACAGATCGAGCGCGCACTTGAGAAACGTGGTCTTCCCCGCTCCGTTGGCGCCGACCATTCCCACCGCGGCGCCCTGCGCCACCTCCAGGCTTACGCCGTCCAGCGCGCGCCGCGAGGCGAACTGCTTGACGAGTCCCGCGGCGCGCAGCGCCGGCGCGGCTGCTGCGGAAGGAATCCCGGCTGCTTCGCGCCGGGTCGCGGTGGTCCCCGCCATTCTGCGGATACTATAATCCGGACTTCCGTTTCGCACCTGTCACCCGTGGCCGCGGCTCCCATCGTCGAGATCGACAAGGTATCGTTTGGCTACGACGCGGCGCGGCCCGTGCTCGCCGAGGTCAGCCTGCGAATCGCGCCGGGCAGCATGGTCGCCATCATGGGTCAATCGGGCTGCGGCAAGACCACGTTGCTGCGAATCATCGCCGGCTGGCTGCGGGCGGGCTCCGGGGTGACGCGGGTCCTCGGGCAGGACCTGGCGGGGCTCGATGACGCCGCCATCTTCGGCTTGCGGCGCAAGATGGGCATGCTGTTCCAGTTCGGCGCCTTGTTCACCGACATGACGGTGTTTGACAACGTGGCGTTCCAGATGCGCGAGCACACCGACCTGCCGCCCGAACTCATCAACGACCTGGTGCTGATGAAGCTGGAGGCCGTGGGGCTGCGCGGCGCCGCGCAACTGATGCCGTCCGAGCTGTCCGGGGGGATGGCCCGGCGCGTGGCGCTGGCGCGCGCCATCGCGCTGGACCCGCAATTGATGCTCTACGACGAGCCGTTCACGGGCCTGGACCCGATTTCCCTGGGCGTGATCGCCCGGCTGGTGCGCACGCTCAACGATTCGCTCGGGCAGACCTCCATCATCGTCAGCCACGACGTGGAGGAGTGCTTCGACCTCGTCGACTATGTCTACCTGATGTCGCCGGCGCGGGTTGTCGCGCATGGCACCCCCGCCGAGCTGCGCGACTCGGGCGAGGCGTTCGTGAAGCAGTTCGTTCGCGGCGAGACCGATGGCCCGATCCCGTTCCACTATCCCGCCCCGGCCTATGATGCGGACCTCGCGGCGGTGGCGAATGGCTGAGCGCAATCCGGCCTCGGGTGTGCTGGATTGGCTCGAGCGCCTGGGCAGCGGCGCCACCGCCAAGGTCTGGCGCCTCGGTTTCGCCGCCCGCTTCTTCCTCTACATCGTGCTGCATTCGGGCACCGCGTTCCGGCGTTTCGGGCTGACGGTCCGCGAAATCTACTTCGCCGGCGTGCTGTCCATGGTCATCATCCTGGTGTCGGGCCTGTTCGTCGGCATGGTGCTGGGCCTGCAGGGCTATGAAACGTTGCAGCGCTACGGTTCCTCCGAAGCCCTCGGGATCCTGGTGGCGCTGTCGCTGGTGCGCGAGCTGGGCCCCGTGGTCGCGGGCCTGCTTTTTGCGAGCCGGGCCGGCTCGGCGATCACCGCCGAGATCGGCCTGATGAAGGCCACCGAGCAGATCGCGGCCATGGAGATGATGGCCGTCGATCCCATCGCCCGGGTCGTTGCGCCCAGGTTCTGGGCGGGGGTCATCTCGATGCCGCTGCTGGCGGCCCTGTTCTCGGCCATGGGCATCTTCGGCGGCTATCTGGTGGGGGTGCAGCTGATCGGCGTCGACGAAGGCGCCTTCTGGTCGCAGATGCAGTCGTCGGTCGATGTCCGCGACGATATCCTGAACGGGGTCATCAAGAGCCTGGTGTTCGGCGTGGCGGTCACCTGGATCGCCGTATTCGAGGGCTACGATGCCCCGCCCACCGCCGAGGGGGTATCGGGGGCCACCACCCGTACGGTGGTGACCTCCTCCCTGGCCATCCTGGCCCTCGATTTTGTCCTTACGGCGCTCATGTTTACCGGAGGCAATGTTCAATGAAACGCTCGACCATCGACATCTGGGTCGGTCTCTTTGTGGCGGCGGGCTTCGCGGGGTTGTTGTTTCTGGCCTTAAAGGTGGGGAATTTGGCATCTTTTTCGACCGCGCAGACATACAATATAAAAGCCAAGTTTGCTAATATTGGCGGCCTGAAAGTGAGAGCGCCGATCAAGAGCGCGGGGGTGGTCGTGGGCAGGGTGTCGGAGATCGGTTTCGACAACGAGAGCTACGACGCCATCGTCACGTTCAGGGTGGATGCGCAATACCAGTTTCCGCGCGATACGTCCGCGAAGATCCTGACGTCGGGACTTCTGGGCGAGCAGTATGTCGGGCTGGAGGCGGGCGGCGACGGGGTGATGCTGAAGGACGGCGACCGTCTGCGGATCACGCAGCCGGCGGTGGTGCTGGAAAATCTGATCGGCCAGTTCCTGATGAACAAGGCGGCTGACGGCAAGGACGACAAGGGCGGCACGAAATGAAGCGCTGGTTCACGAATCTTGCAATCGCCGTGCTGCTGTGCGGCGCGTCGGGCTGCGCCACTGTCGGCAGCGATCCGCGCGACCCATTCGAGACCTTCAACCGGCACATGTACACGTTCAACGAGGGCCTGGACCAGGACGTCCTCAAGCCGATCTCGACCGCGTACAAGGAAGTGGTGCCCGGGCCGGTTCGTGGCTGGGTGCGCAATTTCTTCTCCAACCTCGGCGACCTCTGGAACGGGGCGAACAACCTGCTGCAGGGCAAGTTCGGCGATACGGTCGTCGATTGGGCGCGCTTTGCGTTCAACTCCACCTGGGGCGTGCTGGGCATCAATGACGTGGCGACCGAGATGGGCCTGGAGAAGCATGACGAGGATTTCGGGCAGACGCTCGGCGTCTGGGGCATGGAGGACGGCAACTACCATGTGTGGCCGATCTTCGGCTCGCGGACCTCGCGCGATACCTTGGGTTCGGTTGTCGACTGGTTTGGCGACCCGGTGACCTACGTCGACAAGGGGGTCGTGCGCTGGACCGCGCGCGGCGTGCGCGTCGTGAGCAACCGCGCCGACCTGCTCGACGCGAGCCGGATTCTCGAAGAAGCGGCGCTCGACAAGTACGTGTTCCAGCGCGATGCCTACCTGCAGCGCCGTCGCAGCCAGATCTACGACGGCAACCCGCCGCGCGCCGCGCGCGAGGCGCCCATCGCCGAGGAGCAGAGCGAGACGAAACCCGCTGCGGCGTCCGCGGCACAGGCCGGGCCTGCCGCCGCCGCGCCTGCTCCGGCGAGTGCCGGGACCCAGGCGGCCCCGCAGGCGCAGCCGGCCGCGCCCGGCGCGACCGAGGCCGCGATCCGCCTGCTCGAGTCGCCTGCTGCCGCTCCGACCAGCGGGGGCTGAATTGTTCCAGAGGCTGGCACGGCTCGCGACCGTGGCCGCAGCGGCGGCCATCGCGGCGCCGGCGCCCGCGCAGTCCGAGCTCACGGCGCCCGACGTCCTGGTGAAGAACGTCACCCTGGAGGTCGTCGAAATCATCCGCACGGACAAGGATATCCAATCGGGCGGTGCCGCCGCGAAGAAGAAGATGATCGCGCTGATCGAGGCGAAGATCCTGCCGCATTTCAACTTTCAGGCGATGACCTCGAGCGCGGTCGGCCGCAACTGGAACAAGGCGAACGCGGAGCAGAAGGCGCGCCTGAGCGAGGAATTCAAGACGCTGCTCGTGCGCACCTATTCGAGCGCGCTGACCGCCTACCGCGACCAGCAGTTCGAGTTTCGGCCGCTGCGCGCGAAGCCGACCGATACCGACGTGACCGTCAACGTGCGCGTGATTCAGCCGGGCGCGCAGCCGGTCACGATCGACTACGACATGGAAAAGCGGCCGAACGGCTGGAAAGCCTGGGACGTGCGCATCGCCGGGGTCAGCCTGGTGGTGAACTACCGCACCGAGTTCGACAACCTGGTGCGGGACGGCGGCATCGAGGGTCTGATCAAGGCGCTGCGGGCGAAGAACAGCTCGCTCGATCCGGCGGTGGCCGCGACTTCGACGGAGACGCAGAAGAAATGATCCGGCGCGAAGGCGACCGCCTGGTGGTGAGCGGCCCGCTGACGCTGGCGCAGGTCGCCGAGGCCCTGCCGCTGGGCAATGGCGCGATCGGCGAAGGCGCGCGCAACGTCGACTTGGGCGAGGTCGGCGAGCTGGATTCGTCCGCGCTGGCGCTGTTGCTGGCCTGGCTGCGCGAGGCGAGGCGGCGCAACGCGGAGCTCGCGTTCAGCAATCTTCCCCAGGGCCTGACCACGATCGCCCGCCTTTACGGCGTCGCCGACCTGCTGCCCGCTGCCACGGCGTCCGCACGCCACTGAACTGAAGCGCCGCGCGAGCGCCTCTGCGCGTGCCGCGCGGCGTGCGCCCGCCGGCAGCCATGACATACGCCATCGAGGTCCGCAACGTCGAGAAGCGCTACGGCGCGCTGCAAGCGCTGGCCGGAGTGAGCCTCGCCGTCGCGCAAGGGGAGTTCTTCGGCCTGCTCGGGCCGAATGGCGCCGGCAAGACCACCCTGATCAGCGTCGTCGCCGGCCTCACCCGTGCGAGCGAGGGCGAAGTCCGCGTGATGGGCGCCGATGTCGTCGCGGATTACCGGCACGCAAGACGCATGCTGGGGGTGGTGCCGCAGGAACTGGTCTTCGACCCCTTCTTCAGCGTCCGGGAAACGCTGCGGATTCAATCGGGGTACTACGGGCTGCGCGGTAACGGCGCGTGGATCGACGAAGTGATGCACCACCTCGACCTGACGGCCAAGGCGGACGCCAACATGCGCACGCTCTCGGGCGGCATGAAGCGCCGGGTGCTGGTCGCGCAGGCGCTGGTGCATCGCCCGCCGGTGATCGTGCTGGACGAACCCACCGCCGGCGTGGACGTCGAATTGCGCCAGGGGCTGTGGCAGTTCATCCGCCGCCTCAACCGCGAAGGCCACACCATCGTGCTCACGACGCACTACCTCGAGGAGGCGGAGGAGCTGTGCGACCGCATCGCCATGCTCAAGGCGGGCCGCATCGTCGCGCTCGATTCGACCCGCAAGCTGCTGGAGACCTTCTCGGGTCTGCTGCTCCGGCTGCGCACCGACCGGGATGCGCTGCCCGAAGGGCTGCAGGCCGAGGTGCTGCCCGCCGAGGAAGGCCGCTTCGTGCTGCGGTTGCGCGATTTCGACGCGCTCGAGCAGGTGCTGCACCGCGTGCGGGAGACCGGCGCGGTGATCCGCGAACTGGAGCTGGAGCCCCCCGATCTCGAGGAGGTGTTCCTGCGCGTCATGGAGCGGCACTGATGCGCGGCTTTCCGACCCTGCTCCACAAGGAACTGCTGCGCTTCTGGAAGGTGAGCGCCCAGACCGTGGCCGCGCCGGTGCTGATGGCGCTGCTCTACCTCGCCGTGTTCGCGCACGCCCTCGGCGGCCGCGCGAGCGCGTTCCCCGGGCTGAGCTACGCGCAGTTCCTCGTGCCCGGCCTGGTGATGATGAGCATGCTGCAGAACGCTTTCGCCAACAGCTCCTCGAGCCTGATCCAGTCCAAGCTCACCGGCAATGTCGTCTTCATGCTGCTGACGCCCATCACCTACCTGGAATTCTTCGGCGCGTATGTGATCGCTTCGATGGTGCGCGCGCTGGTGGTCGGCGCCGGCGTGCTCGCCCTGGCGGCCGCGTTCATCGATCTGCCGGTGTTCGCGCCGCTCTGGCTACTCGTGTTCGCGCTGCTCGGCGCGGCGATCCTCGGCGCGCTCGGCCTGATCGCGGGCATCTGGGCCGACAGGTTCGACCAGATCGCCGCCTTCCAGAACTTCGTCATCCTGCCGCTCACCTTTCTCTCGGGCGTGTTCTACTCCATCGGGTCGCTGCCGGGCCCGTGGCAGACCGCGTCCCGCCTGAATCCGTTCTTCTACATGATCGACGGCTTCCGCTACGGCTTCTTCGGCGCCTCCGACGCTGCGCCCTTCACGAGCCTCGCGGTGGTCGCGGTAAGCTTCGCGCTGCTCGCCGGGACATGCCTGCGCATGCTGCAGACGGGCTACAAGCTGAGGCAATAGAAAGGAAAGAGCCGATGGTCACTGCGGAGAGCATCAAGAACGGGATCGAGGCGGGCCTCGCCTGCCAGCGCGTGGAGGTGATCGGCGACGGTCAGCATTTCCAGGCGCTGATCGTGTCCGCGGCGTTCGCCGGCAAGAGCCGCGTGCAGCGCCATCAGCTCGTCTACCAGGCCTTGGGCGAGCGCATGCGCGAGGAGATCCACGCGCTGTCGATGCAGACGCTGACGCCCGAGGAGGCCGGTCGCGGTGGATAAGCTCCTCATCACCGGCGGTCGGCCGCTGGAAGGCGCGGTGCGCGTCTCCGGCGCGAAGAACGCCGCGCTGCCGGTGATGGCGGCGACGCTGCTGGCGCCCGGCGTACACCGGCTGCGCAACGTGCCGCGCCTGCGCGACACGCAGACCTTCGCGCGCGTGCTGGAGCTGCTGGGCGCCCGGGTCTCGTTCGAGGGCGACCAACTCACCATCGACACCGGGGACGTGAACTCGGTCGAAGCCCCCTACGAGCTGGTGAAGACGATGCGCGCCAGCATCTACGTGCTTGGGCCGCTGCTCGCGCGCTTCGGCCGGGCGAAGGTGTCCCTGCCGGGGGGCTGCGCCTGGGGGCCGCGCCCGGTGAACCTGCATCTGGCCGGCCTGCGGGCGATGGGCGCCGCGCTCGACATCGAGCACGGCTACATCGTCGGCCGGAATGTGAAGTTGAAGGGCGCGGTGATCGGCTTCGACGTGGTTTCGGTCGGCGCCACGGCGCAGCTGATGATGGCCGCGGTGCTCGCCGAAGGCGCGACCGTGCTGGAAAACGTCGCCCTGGAGCCGGACGTCACCGCGCTCGGCCAGGCGCTGATCGCCTGCGGCGCGCGCATCGAGGGGCTGGGCTCGCGACGTCTCGCGATCGAGGGGGTGGGGCGACTCCGGCCGATCGACACGACGATCATCCCCGACCGGATCGAGGCGGCGACCTTCGCGGCCGCGGCGGCCATGACCGGCGGCGCGGTCCGGCTCGAGGGCGTGGTCCCGGATCATTGCGAGGCGGCGCTGCGCAAGCTGGAGGAGTGCGGCTGCACCCTGTGGCGCGGCGCGGACGAGGTCACCGTGGCGTGCCCGGGCCGGCCGCAGCCGGTGAACGTCGTCACGCAGCCGTTCCCGGGGTTCCCGACCGACATGCAGGCGCAGATGATGGCGGTGTGCGCCGTGGCGGGAGGGACGAGCGTCATCGAGGACACGATCTATTTCGACCGTTTCACCCACGTTCCCGAGCTCGCGCGCATGGGGGCGCGCATCGAGCTGAAAGGCAATGTCGCCGTCGTCAAGGGAGTCGATCGCCTCTACGGCGCGCAGGTCATGGCGACAGACCTGCGCGCTTCGGCCAGCCTGGTGATCGCGGCGCTGGCGGCCGAGGGCGAGACCCTGATCGACCGCATCTACCACCTGGACCGGGGCTACGAAACCCTGGAGAAGAAGCTGGGCGCGCTGGGCGCGCAGGTCCGGCGGGTACACTGAGCCGCATGGGCACGATCAGCATCGCGCTGTCGAAGGGCCGGATCCTCGCGGAGACGCTGCCGCTGCTCGCGCGCGTCGGCCTGCGGCCGAAGGAGGACCCGGAGCGCTCGCGCAGGATGATCGTGGCGACCGCGCGCCGCGGCGTGCGCCTGGTGGTGGTTCGCGCCTCCGACGTGCCGACGTACGTCGGCAACGGCGCCGCGGAAATCGGCATCGCCGGCGGCGACGTCGTGCTCGAGCACGGCGGCGCGGGCCTGTACCAGCCGATCGACCTGGGCATCGCGCGCTGCCGGCTGGTGGTCGCGACCCGTCGCGGGGTTGATTATCGAGCCGCGGTGCAGCAGGGATCGCGCCTGCGCGTCGCCACCAAGTACGTGAACCTGACGCGAGAACACTTCGCGGGCAAGGGCGTGCACGTCGACCTGATCCGGCTCTACGGCTCGATGGAGCTCGCGCCGCTGCTCGGCCTCGCCGACGCCATCGTCGATCTGGTCGCGAGCGGCAGGACGCTGCGGGCGAACCGGCTGGTCGCGGTCGAGGAGATCCGGCCGATCTCCGCGCGCCTGGTGGTCAACCAGGTGGCGCTGAAGACGCGGCGCTCCGAGCTGCAGCCTCTGGTCGAGGCGTTCGCGAAGGCGGCGGGGCGGGCATGAGGATGCGGCGCCTCTCGAGCCGCGAAGCCCGCTTCGAGGCGAAGCTCGCGGCCCTGACGCATCATGAAGTCGCGCGGGATGCGGGCGTGCGGCGCACGGTCGGCGCCATCCTGCGCGCGGTGCGCCGCCGCGGCGACGCCGCCGTCCTCGCGTACTCGCGGAGATTCGATCGAGTCAGGGCCCGCGCCGTTGCGGATCTGGAAATTTCGAAAAGCGAGCTGTCGCGTTCGTTGACGAACGCGCCACGACGAGAGATGAATGCCCTGCGTCAGGCCGCCCATCGCATCCGGCGCTTTCACCGGCGCCAGCTCGCGCGCTCCTGGATCTGCGCCGAGGCCGACGGCACGCGCCTGGGGCAGACCGTGAGGCCGCTGGAGCGGGTCGGCCTGTACGTGCCCGGCGGCAAGGCGGCCTATCCTTCGTCGGTGCTGATGAACGCCCTGCCGGCCAGGGTGGCGGGGGTGGGCGAGATCGTGATGGTGAGCCCGAACCCGGATCCGCTGGTTCTCGCGGCGGCCGCGCTCTGCGGCGTGGACCGTGTGTTCACGCTCGGCGGCGCGCAGGCCGTGGCGGCGCTCGCCTACGGGACGCGGACCATTCCGCGCGTCGACAAGATCGTGGGGCCCGGCAACGCCTACGTCGCCGAGGCCAAGCGCCAGGTCTTCGGCGCGGTCGGCATCGACATGGTCGCGGGGCCCTCCGAGATCCTCGTGATCGGCGACGGCAGCGTGCCCGCGGAATGGGTGGCGATGGATCTCTTCTCGCAGGCCGAGCACGACGAGCTCGCCCAGGCGATCCTGATGAGCCCCCTGGTTTCCTATCTTGACCGCGTGGAAGAGGCGATCGGACGGCATCTTCCGCGAATGCAGAGAAGCAGGGTGATCCGCGCGTCGCTCGCGCGCCGCGGCGCCCTGATCCATGTGCGCAGCCTCGACGAGGCCTGCCGGATCGCCAACCGCATCGCCCCGGAGCACATCGAGCTCGCGGTGGCGAAGCCCCGGGCCCTCGCGCCGAAGGTCCGCCACGCGGGCGCGGTGTTCCTCGGCCGCTGGAGCTCGGAGGCGCTGGGCGATTACTGCGCGGGGCCGAACCACGTGCTGCCGACCTCGGGAACGGCGCGCTTTTCCTCGCCGCTCGGCGTCTGCGATTTCCAGAAGCGGGCGAGCCTGATCGAGGTATCGCGCAAGGGGGCGCGGCGCCTCGGGCGCATCGCCGCCACGCTCGCGCGCGGCGAGGGGCTGCAGGCGCACGCGCTGGCGGCGGAGTTCCGGAGATGAGCGGAGCGAAGGACGTGATCCGGCCCGAGATCCTCGGCATGCAGGCCTACCACGTGTCCGACGCCGCCGGCATGGTGAAGCTGGATGTGATGGAGAGTCCGTACCGGCTGCCCGAGGCCCTGGCCCGCGAAGTGGGCGAGACCGTCGCCGCCGTGGCGATGAACCGCTACCCGGTGCCCACGGCGCGCGAACTACGCACACTCATCCGCGAGGTGATGCAGGTTCCGCAGGGATGCGACGTGCTGCTCGGCAACGGCTCGGACGAGTGCATCCAGTACATCACCGCCGCCGTCGCGCGCGAGGGCGCGGTGGTGATGGCGCCGTCGCCTTCGTTCGCGATGTTCGCGATGCACGCGTTCTTCTACCGCCTGCGCTTCGTGGGGGTCGCGCTGCGTGAGGATTTTTCCCTGGATGCCGGGGCTTTTCTCGCGGCGATGGCGAAGGAAAGGCCGGCGCTGGTGTGGATCGCGTACCCGAACAACCCGACCGGCAACGCCTTTCCCGTGGAGGACATCGAGCGCATCGTGCGCGCCGCGCCCGGCCTGGTGGTGATCGACGAGGCCTACCAGCCCTTCGCCGGATCGAGCTTCATGCCGCGGCTCGCGGAGTTCGCGAACATGGTCGTGATGCGCACCGTGTCGAAGATCGGCATGGCGGGGCTGCGCCTGGGCTACGTTTGCGGCCGGCCGGAATGGATCGGCGAGTTCGACAAGACGCGCTCGCCCTTCAACATCAACGTGCTCACCGAGGCGGTGGCGATCAAGCTGCTCCGGAACAAGCCGGTGCTGGATGCGCAGGCGGCGAAGGTGCTGGCCGAGCGCGAGCGCGTGCGACCGGAACTCGAGCGACTGACGCGCCTCAGGGTCTATCCGTCGGCGGCGAATTTCCTGCTGGTCCGCGTCGCGGGCGGCAAGGGCGCCGGCACGCTGGTGTTCGAGCGCCTGAGGGCGCAGGGCGTGCTGGTCAAGGACTTCTCCGGCGGCCACGCGCTGCTCGAGGACTGTCTGCGGCTGACCATCGGCACGCCGGAGGAAAACCGTATACTGCTCGCAGCGCTGCGCGAGGCATTGAAATGAGAACGGCTGAGATCGAACGAAATACGAAGGAAACGCAAATCCGCGTCCGCCTGAACCTGGACGGCAAGGGCGCGGCGAAGCTGTCGACGGGGATTCCGTTCCTCGAGCACATGCTCGATCAGGTAGCGCGCCACGGCATGCTCGACCTGGACATCGCGGCCAGGGGCGACCTGCACATCGACGGCCACCATACGGTGGAGGACATCGGCATCACGCTCGGCCAGGCAGTCGCCCGCGCGCTCGGCGACAAGGCCGGGGTGCGCCGCTTTGGCCACGCCTACGTGCCGCTGGATGAAGCGCTGTCGCGCGTGGTGATCGACTTCAGCGGCCGCCCGGGACTGACCTACAACGTCAAGTTCAGCCGCGCGTTGATCGGCGAGTTCGATGCGGACCTGGTGCACGAGTTCTTCCAGGGCTTCGCCAATCACGCGCAGGTGACGCTGCACATCGACAACCTGCGCGGCGACAACGCGCACCACCAGTGCGAGACGGTGTTCAAGGCGTTCGGGCGCGCGCTGCGCATGGCGGCCGAGATTGACCCGCGCGCCGCGGGCGCCGTGCCCTCGACCAAGGGTTCGCTCTAGTTGAAGCTCGCCGTCGTCGACTACGGGATGGGCAACCTGCGCTCGGTCTCGAAGGCGCTCGAGCGGGTCGCGCCCCGGGACGAGGTGATGGTGACCTCGGACCCCGAGGCGATTCGCGCCGCCGGGCGCGTGGTCGTGCCCGGCCAGGGCGCGATGCCCGATTGCATGCGCCAGCTCGCCGCGAGCGGCGCGCGCGACGCGGTCGTCGAGGCCGCCCGCAGCAAGCCGTTCCTGGGCATCTGCATCGGCTTGCAGATGCTTTTCGAGCGCGGCGAGGAGGGCGACACGCCCGGCCTCGGCTTGCTGCGCGGCAACGTGCCGCGCTTTTCGCTGCGGGGCCTGAAGATTCCGCACATGGGATGGAACGAGGTGTTCCAGGAGCGCGCGCACGCCTTGTGGGCGGGCATCGCCGACCGCAGTCGCTTCTATTTCGTGCACAGTTATTTTCCGCGCCCCGCCGAGCCCGCCCTGACCGCGGCGAGCTGCGACTACGGCACGCGCTTTACCTGCGCAGTGGCGCGGGATAACATCTTCGCCGTGCAGTTCCACCCCGAAAAGAGCCAGCACAGCGGCTTGCGGTTGTTGTCCAATTTCGTCCAATGGCGGCCGTAGCCGACTGACTGCGGTTCGCAGCACCCCGTGCTGATCATCCCGGCAATCGATCTGAAGGACGGCCGCTGCGTGCGCCTGCAGCAGGGGCGCATGGAGTCGGCGACGGTGTTTTCCGATGATCCGGTGGCGATGGCGAAGCACTGGTCGGCCGAAGGCGCGCGGCGCCTGCACATCGTGGATCTCAACGGCGCGGTGGCGGGCAGGCCGAAGAACGAGAAGGTGATCCGCGAGATCATCCGCGCGGTCGGCGAGCAGACGCCGATCCAGATCGGCGGCGGCATCCGCGACCTGGACACCATCGAGAACTACCTGGACGCGGGCGTGAATTACGTCGTGATCGGTACCGCGGCGGTGAAGAATCCCGGATTCCTGAGCGACGCCTGCTACGCGTTTCCGGGGCACATCATCGCCGGCCTGGACGCGAGGGACGGCAAGGTCGCGGTCGAGGGCTGGTCGAAGATGACCGGCCATGACGTGGTCGACCTGGCCAGGAAATTCGAGGATTACGGGCTGGAGGCGCTGGTCTACACCGACATCGGCCGCGACGGCATGATGGGCGGCGTGAACATCGAGGCCACCCTGAAGCTCGCGCAGGCCATCCGCACCCCGATCATCGCGAGCGGCGGTCTGAACGCGCTCAAGGACGTGCAGGCGATCTGCGCGAAGCTTGCGCCGGAGGGCGTGATCGGCGCGATCGCCGGGCGCGCGCTGTACGAGGGAGCGATCGAGTTCAAGAAGGCGCAGGCCGCCGCGGACAAGGCGATGGAGAAGTCGGCGGGCGGCGCGGCGGACAAGGCCGCGGGCAAGGGCTGAGGGCGGCGGATGGGTCTGGCCAAGCGCGTCATTCCCTGCCTGGACGTGACCGCGGGCAGGGTCGTCAAGGGCGTGAATTTCGCCAGCCTGCGCGACGCCGGCGACCCGGTGGAGATCGCCGCGCGCTACGACGGCGAGGGCGCCGACGAACTGGCGTTTCTCGACATCACGGCCAGTTCCGACCAGCGCGACATCATCCTGCACGTGATCGAGGCGGTGGCCGCGCGCGTGTTCATCCCGCTCACGGTGGGCGGCGGCGTGCGCCGCGTCGAGGACGTGCGCCGGCTGCTGAACGCGGGCGCCGACAAGGTATCGATCAACACCGCCGCGGTGCAGAATCCGGCGCTGGTGAGCGCGGCCTCCGCCATCGTCGGCAACCAGTGCATCGTGGTGGCGATCGACGCCAAGAGAAAAGGCGGCGGCTGGGAGGTTCATACGCACGGCGGGCGCAAGGCCACCGGACTGGACGCGGTGGACTGGGCGCGGCGCATGGCCGGGACCGGGGCGGGCGAAATCCTGCTCACCAGCATGGATCGGGACGGCACGCGCGACGGCTTCGACCTCGCGCTTACGCGCGCGGTGGCGGACGCGGTGGGCGTGCCGGTGATCGCCTCGGGGGGCGTGGGCAGCCGCGAGCACCTCGCCGAAGGCATTCTCGAGGGGCATGCCGACGCGGTGCTCGCCGCGAGCGTGTTCCACTTCGGCGACTTCACGATCCGCGAATCCAAGCAGTTCATGCAGTCCCGGGGAATCGAGGTCCGCCTGTGACGCGGTGGCTCGACGAGGTTCCCTGGGACGCGCGGGGAATGATTCCCGTGGTCGCGCAGGACGCCGGCAGCGGTCGCGTGCTGACGCTGGCCTGGATGAACCGGGAGGCGCTCGCCGAGACGGCGAAGAGCGGCGTGGCGGTCTACTGGTCGCGCTCGCGCAACCGGCTCTGGCGCAAGGGCGAGGAGTCCGGGCACGTGCAGCAGGTAGTCGAGATTCGCCTGGATTGCGATGCCGACGCGCTGCTCCTGCGGGTGAAGCAGTCCGGCGGCATTGCCTGCCACACCGGGCGGGAGAGCTGTTTTTTCCGCAAACTCGAGAACGGGGGGTGGGTCAGCGTGGATCCGGTGCTGAAGGATCCACAGCTCATCTACGGCAAGAAATGAAACCAGGACTCTACGAAACGCTCGAACGGATCGCCGCGACCATCGAGGCGCGCAAGGGTACCGATTCCGACACGTCGTATGTCGCCGGCCTGCTCGGCGGCGCCGACGATGGCGTGCTCAGGAAGATCGGCGAGGAAGCCACCGAGACGATCCTCGCCGGCAAGGGCGGCGACCGGCTGCACCTGGTGCGCGAGATCGCCGACCTGTGGTTTCACTGCATGATCCTGCTCGCGCGCCACGGCCTGGGCCCGGGCGACGTGCTGGCGGAACTGCGCCGGCGCGAAGGCATACCGGGCCTCGACGAGAAGGCGGCGCGGGGCAGGAAATGAGCGGCGATCCGCGCGCGGCCGAAAGCTGCATCTTCTGCAGGATCGTGCGCGGCGAGATTCCCGCGAACAAACTGCACGAGGACGAGGACGTGCTCGCCTTCCACGACGTGCGCCCGCAGGCGCCGGTGCATTTCCTCCTCATCCCCAAGGAGCATGTGGCGACGCTTTACGACGCGGGCATGGCGCAACACCGGGCGCTTGGCAAGATGCTCGCGCTGGCCGGAGATCTCGCCCGCAAGGCCGGGGCCGAGGACGGATTCCGCTGCATCATCAACACCGGCCGGGTGGGACATCAGGAGGTGTATCATGTCCATATGCATGTCATCGGGGGGCCGGATCCGGTCGGCCCGATGCTTCTTCGCAGGAGATAGGAGGTTGCTATGGGCTCGCTCAGCATCTGGCACTGGCTGATCGTTCTCGTCATCGTGATGCTGGTGTTCGGCACCAAGAAACTGCGCAACATCGGCGCGGACCTGGGGGGCGCGGTGCGCGGCTTCAAGGACGGCATGCGCGAGGGCGGCGACAAAGCCGCGGACACGGGCGCCGCGCCGCAGGTAAGCGGCAAGATGGTCGAGGGCGAGGTCAGGTCGAAGACCGAAACCAAGGCCTGATCCGTCCGCCGTCTGTCCGGCAAACGGGCGCCCGCCGGGCGCCCTTTTCGTCTCAGGGTCGTTCGTAAGGCGCCATGTTTGATATCGGCTTTTCCGAGCTGCTGGTCGTCGGCCTGGTCGCGCTGATCGTGATCGGGCCGGAGCGGCTGCCGCGCGTCGCGCGCACCGTCGGGCACCTCGCCGGGCGCCTGCAGCGCTACGTCGCCGACGTCAAGGCCGACATCAACCGCGAGGTCGAGCTCGAGGAGCTGCGCAAGATGAGGGACAGCGTGCAGCAGGCGGCCAGCAGCATCGAGAGCACGGTACAGAGCGAGCTCGGCAAGGCCGAAAGCGAGCTGAACGCGGCCGCCGCAACCGCCGCCGATCCCGCCGGCGAGACGGCGGCCCCGCCCAAGCTTCCCGAGAAGACCGCATAGGCGTGCAGCAGGACACGTTCGTTTCCCACCTTGTCGAGCTGCGCGAGCGCGTGATGCGCGCCCTGCTGGCGGTGCTCGCCGTCTTCATCCTGCTGTTCCTCTGGCCGGGCGCCGGGCCGATTTACGACTTCCTCGCCGCGCCGCTCATGCACGCGCTGCCCCAGGGCACCCGCATGATCGCCACCGGGGTGATCACGCCCTTCATGGTGCCGATGAAGGTGACCGCGCTGCTCGCGTTCCTGATCGCGCTGCCCTACGTGCTCTACCAGGCATGGGCGTTCGTGGCGCCGGGACTGTACGAGCACGAAAAGAAGCTCGCCGCGCCGATCATCATCGCCAGCACGCTGCTGTTCCTGGTCGGCGTCGCGTTCTGCTACTACTTCGTGTTCGGCACCGTGTTCCGGTTCATCGGCGAGTTCGCGCCCAAGTCGATCACGCCCGCGCCGGACATCGAAGCCTATTTCTCGTTCGTCATCACCATGTTCCTCGCCTTCGGCGTCACCTTCGAGATCCCGATCGTGGTCATCATCCTGGTGCGCGCCGGCGTGGTGAGCGTCGCCAGGCTCAGGGAGGCGCGGCCGTACGTGATCGTCGGCGCCTTCGTCGTGGCGGCCGTGGTGACCCCGCCGGACGTGCTCTCGCAGTTCATGCTCGCGGTGCCCATGTGCCTGCTCTACGAGGCAGGACTGATCTTCGCGCGCTTTGTGGGCGTGCGGCCGAAAGGGGAAGATCAACTCAGCGCAGATTGAGCGCGGGCACCAAGGCGATTCGCGAGCGGAAGACCGCGGTCGACAGAGCTCTCAAGCACTGCGTGCGCCCCCATTGCGGGGGCGCTCAATGCGAATCGACTACTTCGGCACGACAGCCGTAATATCGATCTCCACCAGCATCGCGGCATTGGCGAGCCCGGCAGTCACAACGAGCGTCTGCGCCGGAAGCGGGGCGCCAGCTCCGCCGTATTCTTCGTTCTTGCACTTCTCAAAATGCGGGATGAAAAATCGCGGGTCGGTGATATAG
>JADLES010000104.1 GCA_020845995.1 Burkholderiales bacterium
GCGCGCACGGTGGCGTAGCAGGCAACGGTGTCGCCGAGCTTGCCGCTCAGCGCGAACAGCACGCGGCGGGACGGCGTCACCGGCGAGACCTCAGGGATGATGCGTCACAGGCATGCGGCGAGCGCGGCGGGTCGCCTCGGCGCCAGCCAGTCCGCGAGGCGCTCGACGCCCGCGCCGGTGGTCGCGACCGTGCGCAGCAGGTCGCGCTTCGGCGCGCCGAGGCGCGCGGAGAGCATCGACAGCAGCTCCCTTTCCGTGCGGTCCGCGCCGGGCAGGTCGGCCTTGTTGAGGACGAACAGGTCGGCAATCTCGAGAATGCCGGCCTTCAGCGCCTGCACCTCGTCGCCGAGGCCGGGCGGGCAGACGACGAGGCGGGTGTGCGCGAGCTGCGCGATCTCGACCTCGGACTGCCCCGCGCCCACGGTTTCGACGAGCACGGTGTCGAAGCCCGCGGCGGAGAGCAGCGCGGCGACGTGCCGCGTCGCGCGCGTGAGGCCGCCGAGGTGCCCGCGCGAGGCGAGCGAGCGGATGTAGACCTCGTCGTGCAGCTGCACCTCGGCCATGCGCACGCGGTCGCCGAGGAGCGCGCCGCCGGTGAAGGGGCTGGAAGGATCCACGGCAATCACCGCCACGCGCTCGCCGCGCGCGAGCAGCGCCTTCGCCAGCGCGCCGACGAGGGTGGACTTGCCCGAGCCCGGGGGCCCGGTGATGCCGACCACGTGCGCGCGGCCGCGCCGCGAGGCGAGGGCGCGCACGATCGCATCGCCCTCGGGTGCGCCATCCTCGATCGCGCTGATCGCGCGGCCGAGCGCCCGCCGGTCGCGCGCGAGCGCGCTCTCGGCGAGGCGTGAGGGCGCGAGCAGCGCCTCGGTGTGCTCCCCGAGCCGGGGCGGGGGCGCGTACCCGGTGGGCGTGCCGGCGATGCGGATCGGGTTGCCGACCACCCGCAGCGAGGCCTCCCCGCAGTCGATCTCGGCCACCATGCCGCGCTCGCGCGCGAGGTCGGATTCGAGCGCGCTCTCCAGGCGCTCGACCGGCGCGGCGACCACGCCGAGCGGCGCGAGGCGCGCCGTCCATGAGGCGGTGCTGTCGGACTTCAGCAGCGGCTCGAGCTCGCCGAGCAGCCATGCGCGGTTCTCGCGGCGCGCCGCCATCGTCGCGGCGCGCGCATCGCCGATCCACTGCGGCCTGCCGGCCTCGGTGCAGAAGCGGCGCCAGAACTCGTCGTGCGAGACGAACAGCACGAGCCAGCCGTCCTTCGTCTCGAACACCTGCGCCGGGACGATGTAGGGGTGCGAGGAGCGCGCCATGCGCTGCGCGCGCTCGCCGGCGTTCAGCCACGCGCCGGCGAGGTAGTTGAGCTGCGAGAGCATGGTGTCGTGCATCGACACGTCCACCTGCCCGCCCTTGCCCTCGACGATCTTGGCGAGCAGGCCGAGCGCACCCATGATGCCGACGGAATTGTCCACGGCCGAGTAGCCGGTCTTCGCCGGCGGGCCGCCCGGCTCGCCGGTGATCGCCATCACGCCGGCCATCGCCTGCACCACGTAGTCGTAGGCCGGGCGGTCGGCGTGCGCGCCCTCCAGACCGTAGCCGGTGAGCGCTACGCAGACCAGCGCGGGGTTCGCCGCCTTCAGCGCATCGTAGGTGAGGCCGAGCTTCTTCACCGCGCCGGGGCGCAGGTTGGTGACCAGCGCGTGCGCGCGGGCGGCGAGGGCGTGCAGTGCGCGCCGGCCCTCGTCGCTCGCGAGGTCGAGGGCGACGCTCTTCTTCGAGCGGTTGAGGCTCGCGAAGTAGGCGTTGTGGCCGGCGACCTGGTGCGGGCTGACGCGCCGCGCGATGTCGCCCTCCGGCGGCTCGATCTTGATCACCTCGGCGCCGAGGTCGGCGAGCAGCATCCCGCAATAGGGCCCGGCCAGCATGTGGCCGACCTCGAGCACGGTGATGCCGGCGAGGGGACCGGCCATCTCAGTGGAGCTTGCGCGCGAGGTCTTCGATCATTTGCGCGAGCGGCGTGTCGTTGGTGTACACGCCCTTCACGCCCGCGGCGAGGAGCGGCTCGCGGTCCTCCGGCGGAATCGTGCCGCCGACGAACACCGGGATGTCGCCGGCGCCCGCGGCGCGCAGGCCCTCGATCACCTCGCGCGCGAGCTCGCTGTGGCTGCCCGAGAGGATCGACAGGCCGACCGCGGCGACGTCCTCGTCGACCGCGGTGCGCACGATGAAGTCCGGCGACTTGCGCAGCCCCGTGTAGATCACCTCGGCGCCGGCGTCGCGCAGCGCGAGCGCGACCACCTTGGCGCCGGCGTCGTGGCCGTCGAGGCCGGGCTTGGCCACCAGGATCCGCTTGCCGGCGAGCGGTGCGTCCGCAGCCGCGCTCACAGCCGCACCGGTTCCTGGAACTCGCCCCAGCAGCGCTTCAGGCGCTCGACCATCTCGCCTACGGTGGCGTAGGCATGGCAGCAGTCGACGAGCAGGGGCATCAGGTTGTCCTTGTCGCCGCGCGCGGCGGCCTCGAGCGCCTGCAGCGTGCGCGCGACCTTCGCGTTGTCGCGCGAGCGCTTGAGGTTCGCGTGCTTCTCGAGCACGCGGCCGGCGATCGCCGGGTCGAGGCGGAACACCTCGCCGTAGCTCTCCGCCTGCTCCGCGCGCCGGTAGCGGTTCTGGCCGACGACGACGCGCTCGCCGCGATCGGTGGCGTCCTTCTTCTCCCGGGCGCGCGCGGCGATGCGCCGCTGCAGCCAGCCGTCCTCGATCGCCTTGACCACGCCGCCGTAATCGTCGATTTCGCGCATCACCTCGACCATTGCCTGCTCCATGCGCTCGGTGAGCCACTCGACGTAGTAGCTGCCGCCGAGCGGGTCCACGGTGGCGGCGACGCCGGCCTCGTGCTGCACGATCTGCTGCGTGCGCAGCGCGAGCTCCGCCGAGAACTCGGTGGGGATCTGGAAGGCCTCGTCGTAGGCGCAGGTGAAGATCGATTGCGCGCCGCCGAGCACCGCGGCGACGTTCTCGATGGCGACGCGCACGACGTTGTTGTAGGGCTGCGCGGCGACCAGTGACGAGCCGCCGCAGACGACGCCGAAGCGAAAATGCAGGGCCTTGTCGTCGCTGACGCCGTAGCGGCCGCGCAGCAGCCTCGCCCACAGGCGCCGGCCGGCGCGGAACTTGCACGCCTCTTCGAACAGGTCCATGTGCACGTAGAAGAAGAACGACAGCCGGCGCGCGAACCTCGCCACGTCGCCGCCGCGGCGGATCAGCTCGTCCACGTAGGCGAGGCCGTTGGCGAGCGTGTAGGCCATCTCCTCGACCGCGGTGCAGCCGGCGTCGCGCACGTGCGCGCCGGCGATCGAGATGGCGTTGAAGCGCGGCGACACCTCGTTGGAGTAGAGGATCGTGTCGGCGATCAGCCGCAGCGACGGGCGCACCGGGAAGATCCACGTGCCGCGCGCGACGTATTCCTTGAGGATGTCGTTCTGGATGGTGCCGGTCAGCTGGTCGCGGGGTACCCCCTTGCGGTCGGCGGCGGCGAGGTACATCGCGTAGAGGATCGCCGCGGTGCCGTTGATCGTGAACGAGGTCGAGATCGCGCCCAGGTCGATGCCCGCGAACAGCGTCTCCATCTCGGCGAGCGAAAACAGCGACACGCCGACCTTGCCGACCTCGGGGCGCGCCATCGGGTGGTCCGGGTCGTAGCCGCACTGCGTGGGCAGGTCGAGCGCCACCGACAGCCCCGTCTGCCCCTGCTCGAGCAGGAACCGGTAGCGCCGGTTGGACTCCTCGGCGGAGCCGAAACCCGAGTACTGGCGGATGGTCCATGGCCGGCCGCGATACCCGTCGGCGAAGATCCCGCGGGTGAAGGGATACTGCGCCGGCGGGCCGGGATCGCGCTCGGCGATCATGTCGGCGCTGACGACCTCGGGCACCTCGATGCCCGATGGGGTGGCGAAGCGGGTCTTGGGCTTATCGCGGGACTTCGGAACGGCGCTCATGCGCGTGCTTCCTTCTTGAGGATGTCCTTGGCGGCGTCCCAGTGATCGGCGTGACACCAGGCGAGGGCGAAGTGCTCGCGGTCGCGGGCTCGGGCCTCCTTGCGCTCGACGCCGAGCTTGCGCGCGGCGGCGTTCCACTTGAGGGCGCGCATGACCTGCGGCTTCTGGCGCCGCCACGGCGCGAGCCAGCCCTCGACGAACCCGGCAAACGGCTCGCCCGCGGGCGCCACGGCGTTGAACAGGCCGAGGGACTTCGCCTCGGGCGCCTCGACGATGCGCGAGGAGGCGAGCAGCTCCAGCCCCGCCGCCGGGCCGATGGTCGCGCACAAGTCGCCGCCGCCGCCCCAGGCCGGGGGGATGTTCAGCCTGCCCTGCACGAAGCCGATGCGTGCGTGCGCGGCCGCGACGCGCGCATCGCAGGCCATGGCGAGCTCGGCGCCGCCGCCGATCGCGTAGCCGTTCAGCGCCGCCACCACCGGGACCGGGAAGCCGCGGATCGCTTCCAGCGCGCCGTTGCCGAGATCGAACAGGGCGCGCGCCTCCTCCAGCGAGCGCAGCCGATCGAGGTCCTTCAGGTCGCCGCCGGCGGCGAAGCTCTGCTCGCCGGCGCCGGTGAGCACCGCGAGGACGAGATCGGCATCGCGGTGCGCGCGAAACACCTCGCGCAGGCGGCCGAGGACCGCGCGCGAAAGGGGGTTCCTCTTCTCCGGGCGGTTGAGCGTGACACGGAGGACGCCACCCGCCGCCGTCGCGTGGACTTCGTCCGTCATCGCAGGACCTCGATCTCCTTCTTCGCGCGCGCGAGCGCGGCGGCGTTCGCTTTCAGGTTCGCCTCCAGCCGCGGGCCCGGCCCGGCGAGGACCAGCGCGTAGTCCTCGCCGTCGAGGCGCAGCGGCATCGAGATCGCGTGCACGTCGGCGACGTTCTCGCCGCGGGTCACGTACCAGCCGCGCCGGGCGCCGGCCGCGAGGTCCTTCTCCAGCGCCTCGCGCCTCACGATCGTGCGCGGCGTGACGCGCGTGAGCTTCAGGCCGTCGAGCAGCGCGGCGCGCGCCGCCGCCGGCATCGCGCCGAGCAGCGCCTTGCCCGCGGCGCTCGAGTGCAGCGGCTTGCGGTCGCCGACCTGCGCGCTGTAGCGGATCGGGTTCTGCGATTCGCTGACGCTCAGGTAGGTCAACGAGCTTCCGGCCCGCTTCGCGAGCACCACCGTCTCGCCGGTCGCGGCGCAGAGGGCGTCGAGCAGCGCGGCGACGCGCTTCACCAGCGGGTCGCGCGTGGCGACGAGCCGCGCCTGCTGGAACCAGCGCAGGGTGGGATACCAGCCCTTGCGCGGGCCGAGCTCGTACAGGTAGCCGCGCTCGGCCAGCGAATTCAGCAAGCCGTGGCAGGCCGACACGGGGATCGCGAGGCGCCGCGCGAGCTCGGCGACGCCGAGCGCCTCGCCGGCGGCGGCGAAGGCCTCGAGCAGCAGGACGGTGCGGTCGGCGCTCTTGACGGGCATCGGCTTTGATTCACATACATGAAAGCAATTTCACAATGTAGATAGAGTGCCACGCCCGCCGCGGCGGCGCAAGCCGGCGCGGCTAGCTTCGGGTGACGAGCACGGTGCCTGCGAGGATCAGCAGGCCGCCCGCCAGCGCGCTCGCGGGCAGCGCCTCGCCGAGGAACAGCCAGCCCCAGAGGATGCCGAACAGCGGAATCAGGTAGGTGACGGTGAGCGCGCGCGTCGCGCCGACATCGGCGATGAGGCGGAAGTAGAGCGGGAAGGCGGCGGCGCTCGCCAGCAGCGCGAGCGCGAGCAGGTTGGCGATCGCCAGCGGCGAGGGCGTCCCGGGCGGCGGCAGCAGCGGCAGGATCGGCACGAGCAGCAGCGCCGCGGCGAGCTGGTTGCCCGCGGCCATGCCGCGCGGCGCGGTGCCGCCCGACCAGCGCTGGATGGCGACGCCCAGCGCGCCGTAGGCGCAGCAGGCGCCGAGGCCCGCCGCGACCGCCCAGCCGAACAGCGGATCCGGCGAAGGGGTGGAGGGCGCCGCCACCAGGCCGACGCCGGCGAGACCGGCCGCGAGTCCCGCCAGGCGGCCCAGCGTGAGGCGCTCGTCGCCGAAGGACGCGCTCCAGGCGACGCCGAAGATCGGCGCCGTCGCGTTCAGGATCGAGAGCAGCGAGGCGGGCGCGTGCATCGCGGCGAACGAATACAGCACGAACGGCAGCGCGATGCCGACCGCGCCGATCCTGAGGTAGGCGCGCGCGTTGCGCACGAGCGCCGGGTCGTAGCCGGTCAGCCGGAACCAGGCGAGCAGCGCGAGGCCGCCGATGAGCACGCGCAGCTCCGCCGTCCAGGCCGGGCCGAACTCGGGCGCGGCGACGCGCATGAACGGGAAGGCGCCGCCCCAGATCGCCGCGAGCAGCAGGAGGCGGGTGTAGTCGGCGGCGGCCATGCCCGGCATCTTCGCCGATCCGCGGGCCGCGCGCCGGCCCGTTTCGGCACCGCGGCCGCCAGGTCCGAAAACGGCTAGCGGGCGCTGATCGCCCGGGGGATACTGCGGCCATGACGCTGGACCCGAACACCTGCTACCGGGCGCTGCGGGCGCGCGATGCGCGCTTCGACGGCCGCTTCTTTGTCGCGGTGTCCTCTACGCGCATCTACTGCCGGCCGGTGTGCACGGTGAAGCCGCCGCGCAGGGAGAACTGCCGCTTCTATCCCAGCCACGCGGCCGCCGAGTCGGCCGGGTACCGGCCCTGCCTGCGCTGCCGGCCGGAACTTGCGCCGGGCAACGCCAGCATCGACGCGACCTCGCGCCTCGCGCAGGCCGCGGCGAGCCTGATCGAGGACCGCGCCCTCGACGAGGAAGGGCTCGATGCCGTGGCCGCGCGCCTCGGCATCACCGACCGGCACCTGCGGCGCGCGTTCGGCGCCGAGTTCGGCGTCTCGCCGGTGCAATTCGCGCAGACGCAGCGCCTCCTGCTCGCCAAGCGCCTGCTGACGGACACCGCGCTGCCGGTGACCGACGTGGCCTTCGCGAGCGGCTTTGGCAGCCTGCGGCGCTTCAACGCGCTGTTCCGGCAGCGCTACCGCCTGCGGCCTTCGCAGCTGCGGCGCCACATGAAAAGCGCGCCGGCCGCGGCGCCCGCGGACGCGCTGGAGTTCGAACTGAGCTACCGGCCGCCCTACGACTGGCCGGCGGTGAGCGCGTTCCTCGCCGCGCGCGCGATCGCGGGCGTCGAGGAGGTCGAGGCAGGGCGCTACCGGCGCTCGGTGCGCGTCGCGGTGGATGGCAAGCCGAGGACCGGCTGGATCGAGGTCGCGCCCTCGGCGAGGAAGCCCGCGCTCCGCGTCACCGTCTCGGCCTCGCTCGCGAAGGCGCTGCCGCCGGTGCTCTCGCGCGTGAAGGCGCTCATGGACCTCGCCTGCAACCCGGCCGAGGTCGCGCGGGCGCTCGGGCCGCTCGCGAAGGCGCACCCGGGCCTGCGCGTGCCGGGGGCATTCGACGGCTTCGAGGTCGCGGTGCGCGCCATCGTCGGCCAGCAAGTGACGGTGGCGGCGGCGCGCACCGTTGCCGGGCGCCTTGTCGCCGCCTTTGGCGAATCGCTGCAAACGCCGTATCCTTCGATCCACCGAACGTTTCCCGCGGCCGAGACAATCGCCGCTCTTCCGTTCGGACGGATCGCGCGCCTGGGCATGCCCGGGGCGCGCGCGAAGAGCCTGGTCGCGCTCGCGCGCGCGGTGGCCGATGGCCTGGAACTCGCGCCGAACGCCGACGTCGAGGCGACGCTGGCGAAGCTGCGCGCGCTGCCCGGCATCGGCGAGTGGACCGCGCAGTACATCGCCATGCGCGCGCTCGCCTGGCCCGATGCCTTCCCGCACACCGACCTTGGCGTGATGCGCGCGCTGGGCGAGCGGAATCCCAGGCGCGTGCTGGAGCGAGCCGAGGCCTGGCGGCCCTGGCGCGCCTACGCCGTCATGCATCTCTGGAACTCACCTGCAAAGGAGTGAACATGCTTTCCTATGACCGCTATGCAAGCCCGCACGGAACGATGCTGCTGACCGCGACGCCCAAGGGGCTTGCGGGGGTGTACTTCCAGGGCCAGAAGCATTTCCCGCAGCAGCGCGACTGGCGGCGCGATGCGCGCCACCCGGTGCTCAAGCGCGCCAAGCGCGAGCTCGCGCAATACTTCGCCGGCAAGCGCCGGCGCTTCTCGGTCGCGCTCGATCCGCAGGGCACGGCGTTCCAGCGCTCGGTCTGGAAGCAGATCGCGCGCGTGAGCTTCGGCCGGACGCTGACCTACGGCGAGCTCGCGCGCCGCGCCGGCCGCCCGGGCAGCGCGCGCGCGGCGGGCGCCGCCACCGGCCGCAACCCGATCGGCATCATCGTGCCCTGCCACCGCATCCTGGGCGCCGACGGCTCGCTCACCGGCTACGC
>JADLES010000105.1 GCA_020845995.1 Burkholderiales bacterium
CTAGAAGGTCGCGGGCAGGGAATCCGATCCTTGGACGGGAGCAGCTAGGCCAACTCGGGCAGGTCGCGGAACAACTCCAGCGCCTCCGGGTTCGCCAGCGCGTCGGTATTGGCCACCGGCATGCCGTGCACGACCGACCGCACGGCAAGCTCGACGACCTTGCCGTTCTTGGTGCGCGGGATGTCGGCCACCTGGAGGATCTGGGCCGGCACGTGGCGCGCGGTGGTGCTCGCCCTGATGCGCGCCCTTATTTTCTCGGCCAGCCCTTCATCCAGGGCAAAACCGGGCCGCAGGCGCACGAACAGGATCACGCGCGTGTCGGTGGGCTTGCCGGGGGGCCAGAGCTGGCCGATCGCCACCGATTCCTCGACCTCGTCGATTTTCTCCACCTGGCGGTAGATCTCGGCGGTGCCGATGCGCACGCCGCCGGGGTTGAGGGTGGCGTCCGACCTGCCGTAGACGATCATCGTGCCGCGCTCGGTGAGCTCGCACCAGTCGCCGTGGGTCCAGACGCCCGGGAACTTCTCGAAGTAGGCGCTGCGGTACTTCTCGCCGCCCCGGTCGTTCCAGAAGCCGAGCGGCATCGAGGGCACGGGCCGCGTGCAGACGAGCTCGCCTTTCTCGCCGACGATGGAGTTCCCCTCCTCGTCGAACACGTCCACCGCCATGCCAAGCGAGCGGCACTGGATCTCGCCGCGGTACACCGGCAGGATGGGGTTGGCGTCGGCAAAGGCCGCCAGGATGTCGGTCCCGCCCGAGATCGAGGCGAGGCAGACGTCGGACTTGATCCTGGAATACACGTAGTCGTAGCTCTCGGGCACCAGCGGCGAGCCGGTCGAGAGAATCATGCGCATCTCGCCGAGCCGGTGCGTCTCGATCGGCGCCAGGCCGCGCTTTTCCAGCGCGTCGATGTACTTCGCCGAAGTGCCGAAGTGGGTGATGCGCTCCTTCTCGGCGTAGTCCCAGAGGATCGCGCCGTTGCGTTCGAAGGGCGAGCCGTCGTAGAGCATCACCGAGGCCTCGGCGCACAGTCCGTGAAAGAGCATGTTCCAGACGACCCAGTTCGTGGTGCAGTAATAGAAGAAGCGGTCGCCCGGGCGCACGTCGAACTGCAGCTTGAACATCTTCAGGCTCTGCAGCAGCGCGCCGCCGGCGCCGTGCACGATGCATTTCGGCGCGCCGGTGGTGCCCGAGCTGAAGAGGATGTAGGCCGGATGCTCGAACGGCATCTGTGCATATTCGATCTCGCCGGGCGCGTGCTTGCGCAGCCATTCCTCGAGCAGGACCGCCTTGGGGACATCCGCGATGTCGGGCCGGGCGCGCAGGTGCGGCACCACCACGACCTTGCGCAGCGAGGGCAGGCCCGCGGCGATCTCGGCCACGCGCCCCAGCACGTCGTGCTCGCGGCCGGCGTAGCGGTAGCCGTCGGCGGCGAAGAGGATCTTCGGCTCGACCTGGCCGAAGCGGTCGAGCACGCCGCCGGTGCCGAAGTCGGGCGAACAGGACGACCAGACGACGCCCTGCGACAGGGCGGCGAGCGCGAGCATGCCCGCCTCCGGCACGTTCGGGATGAAGGCCGCCGCCCGGTCGCCGGGCCGCAGCCCGAGCTGCGCAATCGCCTGCGCCGCGCGCGACACGTCGCTGGTCAGCTGGGAGTAGCTGACGCGGCGCTGCAAGCCGCGCTCGTCCCAGAACACGAAGGCGTCGCCCTGGTCGCCGCGGCGCAGCAGATTCTCCGCGAAATTCAACCGCGCCTCGGGGAACCATTTCGCGCCCGGCAACCTGTCGCCGTCCACGAGCGCCGTGCCGCCCTTCTTTGCGGCAATCACGCCGCACCAATCCCAGACCTCGGACCAGAACTCCGCGGGATTGTCGACCGTCCACCGGTAGAACTCCGGGTAGGTGTTCAGATCGAGCCGGTACTTGCGAACGACGTGGCGCGCGAACTGAGTGATCTGCGCCTGTTCGATCGCCTGATCCGAGGGCGACCAGATCGGCGCAATGGGCGGGGAGGACGCGTGCTCCATGCGCCGCATTATCGCCGACGCCAGACGCTCGCCAACCACGGCTGCCGCTCCCGCGGCAGCCCGGCGGGCCGGTAGTAGTGGCCCAGTTCCGCGAAACCGGCGGCGACCAGGTAGCGGCGCCATGCCGCGAGGTCGTGATAGACCCCGTACCTGCCCTTGCTCCAGCCTTCCTCGTTGGCGCCGCGCGGGTTCGAGCTGAACAGCACGCCGCCCGGCTTGAGCGCCGCGCGCAGCTCGCCCAGCACGCGCGGCAGCTCGGCGCTGGGCACGTGAAACAGCGAAGCATTGGCGAAGATGCCGTCGAAACGGGCGGCGGGGAGGTCCAGGCGCAGGAAATCCTGCTCCAGTACTTCGCAGCCGCTGTAGGCGCGCGCCATCGCCGCAAAGCGCGCGGATCCCTCCAGGCCGATGGCGACATGGCCCAGCGCACCGAGCGCCTTCAGGTCGCGGCCCGGGCCGCAGCCGAAATCCAGAATGACGAACGGCGGCGATCCCTCGATAGGGCCGAGCAGGGCATCGATGTTCTGCCGAACATCGTGGTCGCGCGTACCCGCCCAGAAATCGTCCGCGCGCTGGTCGTAGTGCGCCAGTGTCAGGCGGCTGATGTCATCCATGGCTACCGTCCGGGTTTCGGCATCACGTTGCGCTCCGCGCCAGGCGGTCGAGCCCCCCGCGGCTGGTCCATACTTGGGCGGATTCTAGATCCACGCCGATCGATGACCGTCCTCCTCCGAATCGCCGTCCTTGCGTTCGCGCTCCCGGCCGCACAAGCCGCGCAACACATGGTCGTCGCCGCCAATCCCCACGCCGCGCGTGCCGGCATGGAAATCCTGCGCGCGGGGGGCGGTGCGCTCGATGCCGCGATCGCGACGCAAATGGTTCTCAACCTCGTGGAGCCCCAGTCCTCGGGAATCGGCGGCGGCGCCTTCGCGCTGATCTGGGATGCGTCCGCACGAACGACCATGGCCTACGATGGGCGCGAAACCGCGCCCGGGGCGGCGCGCCCGGAGCGTTTTCTGAGGCCGGATGGCACGGCGCTCCCGTTTGCCGCGGCCATCGGCTCGGGCCTCTCGGTCGGCGTTCCGGGCCTGCTGCGCATGCTGGAACTCGCGCACGCAAGGCATGGCCGCCTGCCCTGGCGCCGGCTCTTCGAGCCGGCCATCGGCCTGGCCGAAAAAGGCTTCGCGGTGTCGCCGCGCCTGCATCGCTTGATCGCCGCCGACCCGCTGCTGCGCCGCCATCCCGCGGCGCGGGCATATTTCTACCTCCCGGACGGGCGCGCCCTGCCCGTGGGACATCGGCTCAGGAATCCGGAGCTTGCCGCGGTGCTCCGCCGGATCGCCCGGGAGGGGCCGGATGCTTTCTATCGGGGCGACATGGCGCGCGCGATCATCGCGGCCGCGGCGGGCGGAACGCCGCCGGGCGACCTGTCCGAAGGGGATCTTGCCGACTACCGAGCGCTCGAGCGCGAGCCGGTCTGCGGCCGCTATCGCGCCTACCGCGTGTGCGGCATGCCGCCGCCCAGCTCGGGAGGCATCGCCGTACTGTCGATCCTGGGAATTCTCGAGCGCTTTCCAATGGACTCGATCCGGCCCGCCAGCAGCGCGGCGGTGCACCTCTTCGCCGAGGCAGGGCGCCTCGCGTATGCCGACCGCGACCATTACGTCGGCGATCCCGCCTTCGTCGAGGTACCGACCGCGGGACTGGTCGACCCGGAATACCTTCGCGCGCGCTCGATGCTCATTCGCCCCGAGCGCAGCATGGTGCGGGCGCTGCCGGGCCGGCCGCCGGGCGCGCGGGTTTCGCTCGGCCTGGACGCGAGCGTCGAGGCCGGGGGCACGAGCCACCTTTCGGTCGTCGACGGCGAAGGCAACGCCGTGGCCATGACCAGCAGCATCGAATCGGCGTTCGGCAGCCGGATCTTCGTGCATGGCTTCCTGCTCAACAACGAGCTCACGGATTTCTCCTTCCTGCCGGAGGAAGGCGGGCGGCCTCTCGCCAACCGCGTCGAGCCGGGCAAGCGCCCGCGCAGCGCGATGGCGCCGACCCTCGTGTTCGCGCCGGATGGCGAACTGCTCCTCGCACTGGGGGCCGCGGGGGGGCCGGCGATCATCAACTACACCGCGCGCACCCTGGTCGGCGCGCTCGATTGGAAGCTCAGCCTGCAGCAGGCAATTGCCGCACCAAACATGGGCAGCCGCAACGGCGACACGGAGATCGAACGGGGCAGCCATCTGGGGCGGATCGCGGCCGCCCTACGCGCGCTCGGCCACCCGGTGGCAGCCGTGCCCATGCCCAGCGGCCTGCACGGCGTCATGCGCACGCCCCGGGGACTGGCGGGCGGCGCGGACCCCCGGCGCGAGGGCGTGGCGCTCGGCGAGCAGCTAGGCAAGCGAGGGCCGGGTCATTAGAATTGCGCCCTGCTCAACCGGGAGATCTCCATGAAACGCATCGCCCTCGCCGCCCTATCCCTGTTCGCGCTGGCCAGCTTTGGCGCCCTCGCGCAGGAAGGCACGCTGAAGAAGATCAAGGACACCGGCGCCATCTCGATCGGCCACCGCGACGCCTCGCTGCCCTTCTCCTACTACGACGACAAGCAGCAGCCCATCGGCTACGCGATGGACCTGTGCATGAAGATCGTCGACGCGGTCAAGGCCGAGCTGAAGATGCCGGCGCTCAAGGTCAACTACCAGCTCGTGACCTCGGCCAACCGCATTCCGCTGATGGCCAACGGCACCATCGACCTGGAGTGCGGCTCGACCACCAACAACATCGCGCGGCAGGAGCAGGTCTGGTTCACGATGACGCACTTCGTGACGGCCAACCGCTGGATCGCGAAGAAGTCTTCCAAGATCAAGTCGCTGCAGGATCTCAAGGGCAAGACCATCGTCTCGACCGCCGGCACGACCAACATCAAGCAGATCACCGAGATCAACGCGGCGCAGAACCTCGGCATGAACATCATCTCGGCCAACGGCCACGCGGAAGCTTTCCAGATGGTGGAAACCGGCCGCGCGGTGGCGTTCGTGATGGACGACATCCTGCTCGCGAGCCTCGCCGCCTCCTCGCAGAAGCCGGGCGACTACGAGATCTCGGCGCAGGGCCTGTCGGTCGAGCCCTACGGCATCATGGTGCGCAAGGGCGACAAGGCCTTCAAGGCGGTGGCCGACAAGGCGCTGACGGCGGTCTACACCTCTGGCCAGGTCAACGCGATCTACGACAAGTGGTTCCAGAAGCCGATCCCGCCCAAGGGAATCAACCTCCACCTGCCAATGGGGCCGGCGCTCAAGAAGGTCATGGCCAAGCCCACCGACTCGGGTGATCCCAAAGTCTACGAGTGACGGACTGATCTGAGCAGACGGGGAACTTCGGTTCCCCGTTTTCATTTGCGGGGCGCGGTCTGATCCAGCCGTGAACTACAACTGGAACTGGGGCATTCTGCTGTCGCCGGAGCCGGGCGGCACCGGAACCTATCTCTACTACCTGATCGTCGGCCTGGGCTGGACGCTCGCCACCGCGCTCGCCGCCTGGGTGATCGCCCTCGCTATCGGCGCGCTGGCGGGCACCCTGCGCACCACGCCCTACGCGTGGGCCGTGCGCCTGGGCAACGCCTACGTCGAGATCTTCAGGAACGTGCCGCTGATCGTGCAGATGTTCCTGTGGTTCTTCGTCGTGCCGGAACTCCTGCCCAAGGGGATCGGCGACTGGATCAAGCAGATGCCGCCGCCCTGGGGTTCCTACGTCCCGGCGGTGCTCTGCCTCGGCATCTACACCTCGGTGCGCATCGCCGAGCAGGTGCGCTCGGGGATCAACTCCCTGCCGCGCGGCCAGCGCATGGCTGGCACCGCGCTCGGCCTGACGCTCGCGCAGACCTACCGCCACGTGATCCTGCCGCAGGCCTTCCGCATCATCTTGCCGCCGCTCACCTCGGAGTCGATGAACATCATCAAGAATTCCTCGGTCGCGCTCACCATCGGCCTGCTCGAACTCACCGGCCGCGCGCGCGCGATGCAGGAGTTCAGTTTCAAGGTGTTCGAGGCCTTCGCCGCCGCCACCGTCCTCTACCTGCTCACCAACTTGGCGGTGGTGTTCGCGATGCGCGCGCTCGAGCGCAAGGTGCGCGTGCCCGGCCTGATTGGCGCCGCGGCCGGAGTCGGGGGGCACTGAGCGGTGTTTGCCGGCTACGATTTCGACGTCATCCAGCGCTCCGCGGGCTATCTGTTCCGCGACGGCATGACCTTCACGGTCACGCTCACCTTCCTCGCGATGCTCGGCGGCATCTTCTTCGGCACGCTGCTGGCGATGATGCGGCTTTCGTCGTTCCGGCCGCTGGCGGTGCTGGCGGGCGGCTACGTCAACCTGATGCGCTCGCTGCCACTGGTGCTGGTGATCTTCTGGTTCTTCTTCCTCGTGCCCTACATCGGCGCCTGGCTCATCGGCGCGAAGGAGCCGGTGAAGGTGGGCTCGTTCCTCTCCTGCCTGATCACCTTCACGATGTTCGAGGCCGCCTACTATTGCGAGATCATGCGCGCGGGCATCCAGTCGGTCGCGCGCGGTCAGGTCTGGGCCGGCTACGCGCTTGGCCTGGACTACTGGCAGACCATGGGCCGGATCGTGCTGCCGCAGGCGTTCCGCAACATGCTGCCGGTGCTGCTCACGCAGACCATCATCCTGTTCCAGGACACATCGCTCGTGTACGTGATCTCGGCCACCGATTTCCTCGGCGCGGCCTCCAAGGTCGCCAACCGCGACTACCGCCTGGTCGAGATGTACACCTTCGTCGCGGTGGTCTACTTCGTCATATCCTACGGCCTGTCTTCGCTCGTGAAGACCTTGCAGGAGCGCATCGCCGTCATCCGCTAGGAACCGCACATGATCGCCATCAAGAACGTCAGCAAGTGGTACGGCAGCTTCCAGGTGCTCACCGACTGCTCCACCGAGGTCAGGAAGGGCGAGGTGGTCGTGGTCTGCGGCCCGTCGGGAAGCGGCAAGTCCACCATCATCAAGTGCGTCAACGCGCTCGAGCCGTTCCAGAAGGGCGAAATCACCGTGGACGGCGTCCCGGTGGGCGATCCGAAGACCGACCTGCCCAAGCTGCGCTCCAGGATCGGCATGGTGTTCCAGAACTTCGAGCTGTTCCCGCACCTCTCGGTCACCGAGAACCTGACCCTCGCGCAGGTCAAGGTCCTCGGCCGCACCGAGGACGCCGCGCGCGACAAGGGCCTCAAGCTCCTCGACCGCGTGGGCCTCATCGCGCACAAGGACAAGTTCCCGGGCCAGCTCTCCGGCGGCCAGCAGCAGCGCGTCGCCATCGCGCGCGCCCTGTCGATGGACCCGATCGCGATGCTGTTCGACGAGCCCACCTCGGCGCTCGACCCGGAGATGATCAACGAGGTGCTCGACGTGATGGTCGAGCTCGCCCAGGAGGGCATGACCATGATGGTGGTCACGCACGAGATGGGCTTCGCCAGGAAGGTCGCGCACCGGGTGATCTTCATGGACGCGGGCAAGATCCTCGAGGACGCCGCCAAGGAAGACTTCTTCGGCACGCCGCGCTCCGAGCGCGCGCAGCTCTTTCTCTCCAAGATCCTGCAGCACTAGAGCGCGGCGCAGGCCCTGCGCGGACGGTGCGGTGAGCGGGCAAGAGTATATTCTTGCGCCAACGCAGTTTCCCGGGGAGGGCAGCGCATGAGCACAGTGGCATTCATCGGCCTCGGCGCAATGGGATCGCGCATGGCGATGAACCTGATTGCGGCCGGCCATGAGTTGAGGGTCTTCAATAGAAGCAAGGACAAGACCAAACCCTTTGCAGACAAGGGCGCCAAGGTCTGTGCCTCGCCCGCCGAAGCGGCGAAGGGCGCCGAGTTCGTCTGCTCGATCGTTGCCGACGACATCGCCACGCGCGAAGTGATGCTGGGCAGGAACGGCGTGGTCGACGCCGCCGCGCCCGGCACGGTCATCCTCGATTCGAGCACCAATACGCCGGCGATGGCGCGCGAGGTCGCCGGCGCGGCGGCTGCGAGGGGCGTCCATTATCTCGATGCGCCGGTGTCGGGCTCGCTCGCGCAGGCGCAGGGCAAGGAGCTGGTGTTCCTCGTCGGCGGCGAGCAGGCGGCATTCGACCGGGCGCAGCCCCTGACGGCGGCAATGGGCAGGATGGCGCGGCGCATCGGCGGGCCTGGCGCCGGCGCGACGCTGAAGCTGATCAACAACATGCTGTCGGCCTCGCTGACGGCGGCGATTGCGGAGGCCGCGCAGGCCGCCGAAGCGGCGAACCTCGACCGGGACGCGACCATGGAAGTGCTCAACGAGGGCGCGGCCGGCTCGCGCCTGATGAAAACCAAGCTGCCGAAGATGTTCCAGCGCGATTTCACGCCGCAGTTCCAGCTCGAACTGATGGACAAGGACCTGCGCTACTTCCTCGCGCTCGCGCAGGAGGTCGACCGCCCGGCGCCGATCGCCGCGCTGGTGCGCAGCCAGTACCAGGCAGCCAGGCGCGCGCAGCTCGGCAAGCTCGATTCCTGCGCGGTGTTCCTGCAGGCCGCGGGCGAACGGCCCCGGTCCTGATCAGCGCCGCTCGACTCGCTCCAGCATCGGCGCCGGAATCCTGAAATCGGGGTAGCGCTTGCGGAATTCCGCGAGCGCCTTGTCCGCGTCTTCGTGCTTGCCCTCGCGTCGCAGCAGCGCAATGCGCTCGAGTTCCTTCTCGGGCGTTTCCACGGCGGTGTCGGCACGCTTCGCGAGAGCGTCCGCGGACGACGAATCTGCCGCCGACTTGGCGGCGGCCACCGCCGGCGCAGGTGCGGCTGGCGCCATCGCAGGCGCGGATGCACCTGGTGCCACGGCACGAGCGGCCGGCGCCGCGGTCGGCGCGGCAAACGACTTCGGCTCCGGCGGCCGGGGTGCCTTTCGCGCCTCCGGTTCTGCCGCGCTTCGCGCCGGCGCATCGGTCCGCGCCGTATGCACCGGCGCGCGCTCCTGCCGAACCGCCTCCGCCGCCTTGGGCCGCGCTTGCGGCCGCGACTGTTCGGGCGCCGTCACCTGCGCGCGCTCCGCGGGCGCAGGCACGCCCTCCTCGCCCGGCTGGTCGACCTGCATGTGCAGCGTCACCGCCACCGCGAGCACGAGCACGGCAACCGCGGCGAGCGGCACGAACCAGGCGCGCCGGCCCGTAGGCGCGACCAGTGGCGCCGGGTGCGATTGCACGGCTCGGCGCGAGGCCGCGAGGATCGCATCGTCCAGTGCGCGCGGCGGCTCCTCGGCGCCCAGCTCGCGGTAGCGGGCGCTGACTGTCGAGTCCCGGGTATCCTCAGTCATCCGTCAGCGCCTTTTTCAACTTTGCCATGGCGTAGCGCAGGCGGCTTTTCGCGGCTTCCGCGTTGCTGTCCGTGGCGCGGGCGATTTCGGCCGGGCTCATGTCCGCCTCCGCGTGCAGCAGAAAGGCCTCGCGTTGCGCCGGCGGCAGCTCCGCCAGGGCGCTCGCGAAGCGCCCCAGGCCCTGCTTCGCCTCGTGGATGCGCTGCGGCTCGTAGCCGGGGCCGGCGGGAGGATCGAGCGCCGCGGACTCCTCCCGGTCCTGGTCGAGCGCCACGAGCGACAGGCCGCGCCGACGCCAGTGGTCCACGAGCCGGTTGTGCGCGATCGTATAGAGCCAGGTGCTGAATTTCGCCTGGGCCTCGTAGCGTGCGCGCGCCTCGATCACCCGCATCCAGATCTCCTGGTAGAGCTCCTCGGCGAGCGGGCGGTCGCGCACACTGCGCAGCACGAAGCGGTACAGGCCGCCCTTGTGCCGCCGGTAGAGCTCCTCGAAGGCGCCGGCATCGCCTTCGCGGTACGCGAGCATGAGCTGTTCGTCGCCGGCCTCCATGCCCCCCTAGTTTACGCGGGCGGATCGGGCACGAATCCCGGAAACGGATTCGGCGCGTGCCTGTAGGGCGGCACCCGGGGCGGAATGATCCCGCGCGCGAGCAGGTTGCGGTAGCTGTCGTAGTAGATCACGATGGTTTCGGCGGGCTCGCGGGTGGCGCGCTCGAAGCGGACGGTCCGCGCGGAGGAGGCTTCGCTGCGGCCATGACCGGTCCCCAGCGGCGCGGCGGCGGCGCGCTCCTGCCGGGCCGGAGCGGCATCGCTGCTAGCGCTGGTCGCCGATGGCGCGATCCGCGACAGCGGCTCGGGCTCGGGCGCCCTGCGACGGAACAGCGCGACGCCGATCGCGCCGACGTGATCAGGCCGGCCCGTGCGCGCGGCGTAGGAGTCCGCCAGCGTGGTGAAATAGAAGGCGGCGGTGCGCGAAAGATCCTTGCGCCAGCCCTTCACCTCCAGACCGCCGCCGGGGGCGAGCACGTAGCCGCTTTGGTGCACGCTGGCCGTCTCGCCCGTGATCGCGTTGACGCCGTCCACGGACAGCACGGCAAGCAGGTCCTCGCCCTGGCGGCTGCGCAAGTTGAGCTGGTATTCGTTGCCGGGCTTGCCGATCACCCAGGCGCGGCCCTCGTGCCAGTGCACAGGCAGGACGCGCCGCTCGCTGCGGTCGTAGACAGTCAACTCGACCAGGCCGCCGGCTGCGCCGGCCCCTGCGCAGAGCATCGACAGCAGCGTCACGCAGGCAAGGGTCGAAAGCTTCATGGTTTTCCTCCTGGGTTGTGGGTACCGTGGTGGAAACGGCCCGCAGCGCGGAAAGGGTCAGGGCGTGAATCGCGTAGAATTCCCTCCTTTTTCAGCCGCCCAACGGAATCATGAAAGGCGCCCAGGCCTACGATTGCAGGAAATGCCCCGGCTATTGCTGCAGCTACCCGCTCATCGAAGTATCACGCGCCGACGTGGCGCGCCTGGCGAGGCATTTCGACATCGACCACGCCACTGCGGAGGAGCGATTCACCAAGTACGACGCCGCCGAAAAGGTGCGCGGTCTGCGTCACCAGAAGGACGGCTTTTTCGGCCAGGTCTGCCGTTTCTTCGACACCGGCGCGCGGCGCTGCTCGGTCTATGAGGCGCGCCCGGAGGCCTGCCGCGACTACCCGTATGGCAAGACTTGCGGGTATTATTCCTTCCTCAAGTTCGAGCGCGATCTGCAGGACGATGAGAAGTTCGTCGCGATGACGAGATAGCCTGAAGCCGATGCTCCGATCCCCAACCGCGGTTGTGCTGGCCGGCCTGCTTGCCGCCGTGCCGCCGCTGGCAGCGGCGCAGGAGAAAGCGGCGCCGGCGCAGCCGATCCCGGTCTACGAATCGGTCACGAGCACGCCCAAGCGCTTTGAGGTCCTCAAGCGCCTGTGGATCGAGTCCGGGCGCAGCCCGTTCGCGATTCCCGGATACGAGTCGCGCGAGGAAGCGCTCGCCGCGTTCCAGGCGCACGCCGCGGGCCTGGGCGGCAACGGCGTGATCAATTTTGGCTGCTACCGGCTGCCGGGCGTGTTCGGCACCGGCAGCCGCCTTGCCTGCAACGGCACCATCGTCCGCTTTCTCTAAGCCCCGGGCGGGCTACTTCTTCGCCAGCGCCGCGGCGCGCATCCCGGAGAGCGTGGCTGAGGGCGTGATGGCCTCCGGATCGATTCTGAGTTCGAGGATTGCCGGCGTGCCGGAGGCAAGCGCGCGCTGGAAGGCGGGCGCGAAGTCCGCGGTGCGCTCGACCGTCTCGCCGTGGCCGCCGAATGCGCGCGCGTAGGCGGCGAAATCGGGATTGGCGAGCGAGGTGCCCGAAACCCGTCCGGGATACTCCCGCTCCTGGTGCATGCGAATCGTCCCGTACATGCCATTGTTCACGACCAGCACCACGATCGCCGCGCCGTACTGCATCGCGGTGGCGAATTCCTGGCCATTCATGAGAAATTCGCCATCGCCCGCGATCGCCACCACCGTGCGCTTCGGCTCGGCGATCTTCGCCGCCACCGCCGCCGGCACACTGTAGCCCATCGACCCGCTCGTCGGCGCAAGCTGTGTGCGCCAGCCCTTGTACTGGAAATGCCGATGCAACCAGCTGGCAAAGTTGCCGGCGCCGTTGGCGACGATGGCGTCCTCGGGCAAGTTCTGCGACAGCCAGGCGATGACCTCGCCGTACTGCAACGCACCGGGCATGGGAACGGGCTTGTTCCAGGCGAGGTAGTCGTCATGCGCCGACCGGGCCTGCTCTTTCCATGAAGGAATTTTCAATGTCGAGAGAGCGAGAACAAATTCCTCATCGCCGGACACGATCGGCAACGTAGCCTGGTACACACGGCCGAGTTCCTCCGGGCCGGAGTGAACGTGCACGAGTTTCTGCTTCGGCGCCGGCACATCCAGCAGCGTGTAGCCACTGGTCGTCATCTCGCCCAGGCGCGCGCCGATCACGAGCAGCAGGTCGGCGTCCCGCACGCGCTGCGCGAGCTTCGGGTTGATGCCGATGCCGACATCGCCCGCGTAGCAGGCATGGCGATTGTCGAAATAGTCCTGGCAGCGGAACGACGCGCCGACGGGGATGCCCGCGCCCGCCGCCCAGTCCTGCAGCATCCGCGAAGCCTTCCCGGTCCAGCCCCCGCCGCCCACGATCACCAACGGCTGCTGCGCGTGCTCGAGCAGACGCTCGAGCTCGCGCAGGTCCGCGGGCGCGGGCGCCGCCTTCGGCGTGCGATAGCGAGGCGCATCGGCGACGGCGGCCTCGGAGAACAGCATGTCCTCGGGCAAGGCGAGCAACACCGGGCCCGGCCGCCCCGAAGTCGCGGCGTGAAATGCGTGGCTCACGTACTCCGGGATGCGCTCCGCCCGGTCGATCTGCGCCGCCCACTTGGTGAGCGGCCCGTACATGCGCCGGTAGTCGATTTCCTGGAAGGCCTCGCGCTCGACGAAGTCGTTGCCGACCTGGCCGACGAACACCACCATCGGCGTCGAGTCCTGGAACGCGGTGTGCACGCCCACCGAGCCGTTGGTCGCGCCGGGCCCGCGCGTCACGAACAGCACACCGGGCTCGCCGCTGAGCTTGGCCCAGGCCTCGGCCATGTAGGACGCGCCGCCCTCCTGGCGGCAAACCACGAACCTCACCCTGTCCTTCAGGTCGTGCAGTCCGTCCAGCACCGGCAGGAAACTCTCTCCCGGAACACCGAAGGCGGCGCGCACGCCGTGGCCGGCGAGCGCATCGGCGAGGATCTTCCCGCCGTGCCTGGGCTTCAAGTCCGGCTTCAAGCGCCCCAGGCCCGCCTGAGGGATAGCGCGCAGTCGGCGAGCGCCGCATTCGCCGTGTCGAGCACGCGCCCCATGGTGATGAAGCCATGCACCATGTCTGGATAGTTCCGGTACTCGGTGGCGACGCCCTCTTTCTTCAGTCGCTCGGCGTAGGCGAGGCCCTCGTCGAGCAGCGGATCGAAGCCAGCGGTCAGCACGTACGCGCGTGGCAGCCCGGCAAGGCTTTTCGCGAGCAGCGGTGACGCCCGCCAATCCGCCCAGTCGCTCCGGTCCGGCAGGTAGTGGCCGCGAAAGTAATGCATGACCTTCCTGGTGAGGAGGTAGCCCTCGCCGTTGCGCTCGATCGACGCCGACCCCATTCGCTGGTCGGTGGCCGGATAGATGAGCAGCTGGAACGAGACCGCCGGCGCGCCGGCGTCGCGCGCCGTCAACGCCACCACCGCCGCCAGGTTGCCGCCTGCGCTGTCTCCGCCCACGGCGACCTGTTTCGCATCGATTCGCAAGACATCCGAATTCCTGACGATAAAGGCCAGGGCGCCGAAACAGTCCTCCACTGCCGCCGGAAACGGCGATTCTGGCGCCTTGCGGTATTCCACCGAGAACACCGCGCAGCGCGCACCGTTGGCGAGCGTGCGGCAGACGACATCGTGCGTGTCGAGGTCGCCGATCACCCAGCCGCCGCCGTGGAAGTAGACGAGCGCGGGCAAGGCTTCATCTCGGCCAGCGCCCGCGGGACGGTAGGCGCGCACCGGCACCGGACCCCGCGCTTGCGGCACGAGCATCAGCTGCGCCGACTCGACCGCGGGCGGATCCGGGGTCAGCGGTCCTCGCGCGTCCCGGTACAGCCGCCGCGCGACCGCCGGCGGCACCTCGCAATAGGGCGGCAGCGGCGACTGGGCCGCGCGCTCAAGCAGCGCGGCAACCTGGGGATGGACGGCAGCCATGCGCGGACCGCTATTTCGCCGCCGCAAGCATCTTCTTCAGCCGCTCCACGAAAAACGGCGCGCACTTCATGATGCGCGTCTCCTGCGACACGATCAGCGACCGGTTCTTCGGCAGGTAGACCTGCCAGTCCGGATCCGCCTGCATCGCGGCGCGGCAGCGCTCGCGCTGGCCGAGATCGTCGTAGGCCCAGAGATGGACCACCAGGTTCTGCGGCCCGACTTCGGTGAGGTAGTAGCCGACCAGGTACGGCAGATGCCGCAACTGCACCTTGAGGCCGAAATCCTCGTAATTCCTGAAAAACTCCGCGGCGCTGCCCGGTTGCAGCGTGTACAAGCGTTCTTCGACGTACATCCACCCCCCCGCGCGCCATCTGCCGAGGCATGAATTATAGTATCGGCGATGAGGGCGACTTCCGCATCGTGCGGCGCAGACGACGCCCAACTGCGCCGCATCCTGGGCGAGTGCAAGGTGCTCGCGGTGGTCGGTCTTTCGGCGCAATGGCACCGGCCGAGCTACTTCGCGGCGAAATACATGATGGAGCACGGGTACCGCGTGATTCCGGTGAATCCGCAGTATCAGGAGGTGCTCGGGCAGAAATGCTATCGGTCCTTGCTCGAGATTCCGGGAAAGGTCGATCTCGTGGACGTATTTCGCAAGGCCGAGGACGTGATGCCGATCGCCGAGGACGCGGTCGCCATCGGCGCGCGGGTGCTCTGGCAGCAGCTCGGGGTGCGGAACGAGGCGGCCGCGGCCCGGGCGGGGGCGGCGGGCCTGGAGAACGTCATGGATCGATGCGTGAAAATCGAGCATGCGCGCCTCTTTGGCGGGCTCAACTGGGTGGGGGTCAACACCGGGGTAATCTCGGCCCGGCGGCCCCGTTCGCTCCCCTACTAGGCAAGGCCGGCGGCAGCCGTTAAGCTGCCCCCATGGCACGCCCGATTCGCGTCTTCGACGGCAGCTTTGGCCGGCTGCAGTTGATCGAGGTTTCCGGCGGCGAGCTCGCGCAGACCGGGGCCGGGCCGCAGGTCGTCGCCAAGCAGGCGGGCGCCGATCTGGAGGTGTCGATCGACGGCGCGATGCACAGGCTGACCCGCGATCACCTGCTGTTCCTCAACCCCGGCGCGAGCTGCCATCTGCTGATCGAGCCGGGCGCCGCTTCGGCGCAGCTGATCTGGTTCCAGGCCTCGGGCGACTGGCTGCGCGGCAGCTTTCCGGCGATGTTCGAGCCCGGCAAGCGGCCGTTCGACGCCCCGGGCGAGACGATCACCCCGCGCATCCGCCAGCTCGCCGACACGCTCGCCATCGAGGTCCTCAACGACCAGTTCCTCTCCCACGAGCGGCTGGAGTTCATGCTCCAGGAACTGATGCTCCTGATCATGGAAACTTATGTCGCCCGCCGGCAGGTGGGCGCGCGCCTGTGGCGGGGCTCGCCGTTCGCCGACGACCGGATCCGCAAGGCGCTCGCGCTCCTGCGCGCGCGTCCGAACAAGGACCTGAACATGAACGACCTGGCGAACCAGGTCGGGCTGTCGCGCTCGCGCTTCTACGACCTCTTCCAGGTCTCCACCGGCCGCTCGCCCCGCTCGTACCTGGACATGCTCTGCGTGGAGTCGGCGATCGCCAGGCTTACCTCCGGCAGCGCGAAAATCGCGGAAGTCTCCGCCGATCTTGGCTTCTCGGCGCAGTCGAATTTCACCCGCTTCTTCCAGCACCAGGTCGGCATTCCGCCCTCCGAGTACCGGCGCGCCGCTGGCAAGCCCAGCGCAGACGCGCAGGACGACAGCAGGGACTGAACACGATCGGCATCGTGCTGCTCGGTGGCGGGCAGGCGCACACAGCGCATGTCAGCGGGGCCCCGCTCTGAGCGATTAGAATTCGTCGAATGGCCGACCGCCAGTTCGGGTTCGAGACGCTGTGCCTGCACGCCGGGCAGATCCCCGATCCGGCCACCGGCGCGCGCGCGGCGCCGATTTACCAGACCACCTCGTTCGTGTTCGATTCGGCCGAGCACGCGGCGAGCCTTTTCAACCTGCAGACCTTCGGCAATGTCTATTCGCGCATCTCCAACCCGACCGTGGCCGTGTTCGAGGAGCGCATGGCGGCGATTGAGAACGGCCGCGCGGCGCTCGCCTGCGCGACCGGACAGGCCGCCGAGGCGACCGCGATCCTGACGCTGTGCCGGGGCGGCGATCACATCGTATCCGCATCGACGCTCTACGGCGGCACCCACACGCTGCTCGGGGTGAACCTGAAGAAGCTGGGGATCGAGACGGACTTCGTCGACCCCGATGCCCCGGAGACTTTCAGGCGCGCGCTGCGGCCCAACACCAAGCTGATCTACGCAGAAACGCTCGGCAATCCGCTCATCAACGTCGTGGACATTGAGGCGCTGGCGGGAATCGCCCACGAGGCGGGAATTCCGCTGGTGGTAGACAACACGGTGCCCTCGCCCTACCTGTGCAGGCCGATCGACTGGGGCGCCGATATCGTGGTGCATTCGGCCACCAAGTACATCGGCGGGCACGGCACCACCATGGGCGGCGCGATCGTGGAATCGGGGAAGTTCGACTGGGGCAACGGCAAGTTCCCCGAGTTCACCACGCCCTCGCCCGGCTATCACGGCGTCATTTTTCACGAGACCTTCGGCGACTTCGGCTACACCATGAAGGCGAGGATGGAGATCCTGCGCACCTTCGGGCCGTCGTTGTCGCCGCTGAACGCCTGGCTGCTGCTGCAGGGCCTGGAATCGCTGCCGGTGCGCATGGATCGCCATTGCGCGAACGCCCTGGCCGTCGCCCGTTTTCTGCGGGACCACCCGAACGTGGCATGGGTGAACTACCCGGGACTGCCGGGCAACAAGTATTTTTCTTTGTCGCAAAAATACTTTCCCAAAGGCGCGTCCGGCTTGCTCAATTTCGGCGTCAAGGGCGGAGCCAGGGCGGGGGAGAAATTCATCGAGGCGGCGCGGTTCATGAGCCATCTCGCCAACATCGGCGACGCGAAAACGCTGGTCATCCATCCGGCTTCGACCACGCACCGGCAGATGACCGCCGAAGAGCAGCGCAAGGCCGGCGTCACGCCCGACATGGTCCGCATGTCGGTGGGCATCGAATCCATCGACGACATCCTCTGGGACATCGACCAGGCCTTAACGCAAGCGGAGAGCGCATGATCAGCTACCAGTTCCTGGAACATGGTCGGCCGTTGCAGAAGATCCTGCACGAAACGCCGAAGCCCGCCGGCACCGAAGTCCTCGTGCGCATCACGCGCTCCGGCGTGTGCCACTCCGACCTGCACATCTGGGACGGCTATTTCGACTGGGGCGGCGGCAAGCGCTTCTACGTCAAGGAGCGCGGCTGCGTGCCGCCGTTCACCCTGGGGCACGAGCCGTTCGGGACTGTGGAGGACTTTGGTTCTTCGGTTTCACGTCTGGATAAAAAATTAAAACGAGGACAAAAAAGAATCGTCTTCCCCTGGATCGGTTGCGGCAAGTGCCCGGTCTGCACGTCGGGCCAGGACAACTACTGCGTCTCGGGCTCGCGCTTCCTGGGCGTGAACCGCGCGGGCGCGTACGCGAGCCACGTGCTGGTTCCGCATCCGAAGTATCTGGTCGACGCGGGCGGCATCGACGATGCTTTCGCCGCCACGCTCGCGTGCTCTGGCCTGACGACCTACAGCGCCGCGGCCAAGCTGCCGGAGCTGGGGCCCAAGGATTGGGTCGCGGTGATCGGCTGCGGCGGCCTGGGCCTGGTCTGCGTCTCGGTGCTGCGCGCCAAGGGCGTGCGCAACATCATCGCCTGCGACATCGAGCCCCTCCGGCTCGAAGCGGCGAAGAAACTGGGCGCGAAGCTCACTCTGGACACGCGCGCTCCAGAGGCAGCGCAGAAGCTGCAGGCGCTGGCGATGGGGCAGCTGGCGGGCGCCATCGACCTCGTCGGCATGCCGGCCACCGCCGCGCTCGGCCTCGCGGCCTTGCGCAAGGGCGGGCGTTTCGTCCTCTGCGGCCTCTTCGGCGGCGAGCTGGTGCATCCGCTGCCGCCGTTCGCCCAGCGCGCGATCGGCTTCGTGGGCTCCTACGTGGGCAACCTGCAGGAGCTGAAAGAAGTCGTCGCGCTGGCGAAGAAAGGCCGGCTCAAGCCCATGCCCCTCGCCGTGCGCCCCGCGGCGGAAGTGACCGAAATCCTCGAGAGCCTCAAGGCGGGTGCGGTCGTCGGTCGCGTGGTGCTCGCCTTCTAGCCCCGCGCCCGCTCCTCAGGCGTCGGGATCCGCGCCCCTCTTCGCCAGCAGCGAGGCGAAGAGGGCGCCGACCCCGCCCGCCGCCGCGCCGTAGATCCCGCCCACGAACAACGCGATCGGCAGCATCGCCGAGCCGCGGCTGTCAGGGAGCGCGATCTCGGTGATCAGGACAAAAGCCGGCACCACGCAACACGACGCCAGCCACGCCAGCGCGAGATTCATCCCCGCCGCCCGCAGCGCGAAGGCGAGGAAGAAGGCAACAGCGGCGGCGGCAATGTCCCACATGGCATCCCCAGGGGATACGAGCCTTGCAAGCTTATCGCTTGCCGGGTACTTCTCTTCGGCTTTCTGCTGCGAAATTGCCCGCGGTCAAGGGTGCCGGGCGGGTGCGCGCGCTTAGAATGGCGCCCCATGAGCGCCCCCTTCGACTGGCAATTTCCCTATTCTTGGCCCCGCAAGCCGCTGTTTGCGAGAAATGTGGTGTGCACGTCACAATCCCTCGCCGCGCAGGCGGGCGTGCAGATGCTCGCCGCGGGCGGCAGCGCGGTGGACGCGATCCTCGCCACCGCCGTCACCCTGACGCTGGTGGAACCCGTCTCCAATGGGATCGGCTCGGACGCATACGCGATCGTCTGGGACGGCAACCGGCTGCATGGCCTGAACGCCTCCGGACGCTCGCCGGGGACCTGGACGCCGGACCGATTCGCGGCGCACGGCAAGGTGCCGGTGCGCGGCTGGGACTCGGTGAGCGTGCCCGGCTGCGTCGCCGCCTGGGCGGACTTGCATGCGAGGTTCGGCAGGCTGCCATTCGAGAAGCTGTTCGAGCCGGCCATCCGCTACGGGCGCGAGGGCTTCATGGTCTCGCCCACCATCGCCAGGCAATGGGCCGCGCAGGTGCCGGAGCTGAAGAGCCAGCCGGGCTTTGCCGAGGCCTTCCTGCCCGGCGGCAGGCCGCCGGCGCCGGGCGAGGTGTTCCGGTGGGCGGACCATGCAGCGACGCTGGAGAAAATTGCCGCCACCCGCGGCAAGGATTTCTACAGCGGTGGCATCGCCGAGACGATCGAGGCGCACGCGAAGCAGCACGGCGGCGCGATGCGCGTCGCCGACCTCGCCGCGCACAGGAACGACTGGGTCGAGCTGCTGGAAGTGAATTACCGCGGCTACACGATCCACGAGATTCCGCCCAACGGGCAGGGCATCATCGCGCTCATCGCGCTCGGCATCCTCGAGCACTTCGACATGAAATCGCTGCCGGTGGACTCGGCCGAGAGCTTCCACCTGCAGATCGAGGCGGTGAAGCTCGCCTTCGCCGATGCGCTCGCCTACGTGGCGGACATCGATTTCATGCCGTTTCCTCCCGAAAAGCTCTTGCACAAGGACTATTTGCGTCAACGAGCAAAACTGATTGATCGCAAGAAGGCGCAGCCGTTCTCCGCCGGCAAGCCGGCGCAGGGCGGCACCGTGTACCTCACCGCCGCGGACGCCTCGGGAATGATGGTGTCGATGATCCAGTCGAACTACATGGGCTTCGGCTCGGGCGTGGTGGTCCCCGGCACCGGGGTGTCGCTGCAGAACCGCGCCGCGACCTTCGTGATGCAGGAAGGCCATCCGAACCGCGTGGGCCCGAAGAAGAAGCCGTACCAGACAATCATCCCGGGATTCGTGACGAAAGCCGGCGAGCCGGTCATGAGCTTCGGCGTGATGGGCGGCACCATGCAGCCACAGGGCCACACGCAGGTGATGGTGCGCATCGCCGACTACGGCCAGAACCCGCAGACTGCCTGCGACGGCCCCCGCTTCCGGTGGATACAAGGCATGGACGTGAGCGTCGAGGACGGCTTCTCCAAGGCCGTGATCGACGACCTGCGTTCGCGCGGGCACCGCATCGTCGCCGTGGACGACTACAACCAGTTCGGCAGCGGCCAGATGATCTGGAAGATGAACGGCGGCTGGCTCGCGGCGAGCGACCCGCGGCGCGACGGCCAGGCGACCGGGTTCTAGCGTATGCGCAAGGTCTGGGGCCGGACCAATTCGGTCAACGTCAAGAAGGCGCTCTGGTGCCTGGAGGAGCTGGGCCTGGAATACGAGCGCATCGAAGCGGGCATGCAGCACGGCGTCGTCAACACGCCCGGGTACCGCGGAATGAATCCGAACGGTCTCGTGCCGACGCTGGAGGAGGACGGCTTCGTCCTCTGGGAGTCGCACAGCATCGTCCGCTACCTCGCGGCGAAGCACGGCAAGGGCGTGCTCTGGCCGCAGGACGAGCGCGCGCGCGCCGTCGCCAACCAGTGGATGGACTGGGCGTTCACCTTCCAGGCGGGCGTTCGCGATGCCTTCTGGAACCTGATCCGCGTGCCGGCGGAAAAACGCGACGCGAAGGCGGTCGAGGCCTCGCGCATCCGGTCCGGCGAGCTGGCGGGGATCCTCGATGCGGCGCTCGCCGGCCGGATGTACGTCGCCGGCCCCTTCTCGATGGGCGACATCCCGATCGGTTGCGAAGTGCAGCGCTGGATGCGCCTGCCGATCGAGCGCCCCAAGCTGCCGGACCTGGAAGCCTGGTTCGAGCGCCTGTGCGCCAGGCCCGCGTTCAAGAAGATCGTCGACATCCCCCTGTCCTGAGCGGACGGCGGACCGGGCCGCCCGGCTACTTGGCCGCCGTGGAGAACGGCCCCCGCTCCGCGGCCGGCTTTGCGGCATAGGCTCGCACCCGGGCATAGAAGCGCGGGAGATCGCCGCCCTCCTCCCGCAGCAGGTGCTCGAAGGTGGGCACCAGCTCCGTGTAGGTCGCGAACGAGGCGAGGAAGGCGTTGTTCGGCGTCGCATCCTTGAAGCGGGCATCGCCGGCGAGCCTTGCCTGCAGCGCCGCCAACTCCGCGCGCTTGCGCTCGCGCATCGCTTCCGGGGCGATGCGCTGCCGGTAGAGCACGCGCAGCCGCGCGCGCGACTGCTCGATCTCGCCCGCGAAGGCCAGGTTCCGTTTTTCCGCCGCGAGCACCGCCGTTTGCTCCGCGCCACGGCCCGTCGCCGCCAGCCAGCGGCGCAGTCCCTCGCGCTCGACCACCGCCGCGAACGACTCGTTGAAGGTCGAGTCGTCCTTCACGTAGGCGACTTGGTGCGCAAGCTCGTGAAACAGGAGCCGCGCGAGGTCGGTGTCCCGGTAGCGGATGAACGTGGACAGCAGCGGATCGTCGAGGCGGCCGAGCGTGGAATAGGCGGCCACGCCGTAGACGTAGACATCGTCGCCCTGCGCGCGCAGTTGCGCGGCGTGGCGCTCGGCGTCGGCTTGCGCGAAGAAACCCCGGTAACTCACGCAACCGGCCACGGGAAAGCAGGATTGCAGCGGCTCCAGCGAGAATTCGGGAGCGGCAACCACGTTCCATACCGCGTAGGGCCGGCCGATGTCGGCGTAGCTGCGGTAGCTCGAATTGTCCGGCAACCCGAGCTCCTTCACCGCGTATTCGCGGATCGAGATCGCGAGCGCGAGGCGCTCGCGTAACGGCGGCGGCGTCGCCGGGTCCGCGAGCAGCTCCGGCACGGGCCGCGCGCCCGCCATCAGCGCGACCTGCCCGCCGATCGCCTGCACGTAGTAGCCGAGCGTCTCGCAACCGGCCAGCACGAGGGCGGCGAGGAGCGCGGCGGCGGCGCTAGCGGGCGGGCGCGAACTGGCCATGGGCGAGAAAATGCGCGACATTATCGGCGACGCGACTGGAGATCAGCATCGCGCTGTGGCTGACCGGGAGCACGATCCTCCCGGCCATGCCTTCGACGGCCGTTTCTTCCAGCCTCACGACCCCGTCGTTGACGCCGGTCAGCGGTCCGAGCAGGCGCCCGAGCCCGAACGGGTGGCTGCCGGCAATCACGCCCAGCGCCTCGGCCCGCGTCCAGCGCGCGGCGCCGTCCCCGCCCCAGTGTTCCGCGCTCCGGCCGAGGAGCCAGCGGCCCGTCCTGTGCCGGGCGAGACGGCGCGCCGCATCGCAGCCGCGCGCCGGGGTGCCGAGCAGCGCCACCCGCCCGGCGGCCAGTTCGGGGTGGGCGCACAGGGCTTCCAGTACTACGAGGCCGCCCAGGCTATGGCCCAGGAAATGCGCGGGGCCCAGCTCACGCGCGAATCGAGCGAGCCGCTCCGCGTGCGCGGCGAGCGGACGCGATGCACCCATGTAAGAGAAGGTGCGGCAGCGGAATCCGGCAAGGGCGAGCCGCGCCGCCAGCGGCTGCATGACCGCGCCTGGCGCCCACAGGCCGTGCACGAGGACGACGTTCTTCATCTATTGCGGCCCGCGCTCCGCCCAGGAGCGATAGGGAAGCCGTCTTGCGGTCGCGTACGCCTCCGGCCAGACGATTTCCGGACGGCCACGCTGCACCTGCACGAGCAGCGGCTGCGCGGCGATCTGCGCTCCCGAGCGGTCCACCCGGTAGGCGCCGATGGGGGTCTCGGCCTGCATCGCCGCGAGCGCGGCGCGCAGCCGCTCCGGATCGAACGATCCGGCCTGCCGGGCCGCCTGTTCCAGGAGCTTCGCCGCGGCATAACCTTCGGCGGCCGCGGCATCCGGCTCGACGGACCACTTTCTTGCGTATGCCTGTACGAACCCGGCATTGCCCCGCGTGCGCGCGCGCGGATCGTAGGCGACGATGCCGATCGCGGTTTCGGCCGCCTGGCCCAGGCGTTCGGTGAAATCCCCCTGTGCCGCGCCCTGCGCGACGAACAGGCGCGGCGCGTAGCTGCCCTTGCGGAAAGCCTTCACCATCTGCACGGCATCGCGCGGCAGGCCGAAGGCGATCCAGGCCTCGACGCCGGCGCCGCGAGCGCGCGCCACCGCGGGAAGGAAATCCTCCGCGCCTGCGGCATACCTCTCGACGGCTCCCACGGCGAAACCCATGTCCAGGGCGGACTCCCTGGCGCGCGCCGCCATCTCGCGGGCCACCGGATCGTCCCTTGCCAGCAACGCGATTCGCGTCAACCCTTCGGCGCGCGCGAGCTCCAGCGCGCCCAGGCCGTAGCGGCTGTACGGCGCCGCGCTCTGGAACACGTAGCGGTAATTCGGCCTCCGCACCGGGCGCGCCGACCCCGTGCCGTTGACCAGTACCCGGCGGTTGCGCTCGGCGGACGCCGCCGCCCCAAGCGTGGCCGCGGAGCCAAAAGGGCCGATCAGCGCTTCTGCCTTGTGCTCGAGCACCAGCTGGTCGTAGAGCCTGCCCGCCTCCACGGGCTCGGAGCGGTCATCGAGCAGCTTCAGCTCCACTTCGCGGCCGTGAATCCCGCCGCCGGCATTGACTTCCTCCTGCCAGAGCATCAGCGCCCTGCCGTAGCCGATCGCCAGTTCGGCGAGGATGCCCGTCTGCGGGACCGCGGCGCCCACCAGCGCCTTCGCCGGCTGCGCGAGCGCCGGCAGCGCACCAAGCAGCAGGCACCAGGGCAGGAGTCTCATCCGGTGCGCAAAGTAAGCTGTGGGAAAATCACCGTCAAGAATGACGCAGAACGAATTCCTCGCGGCGCTCGCGGGAATCGCCGGTGCGGCCCACGTCCTGACCGGCGAAAGCGATACCGCGCCATATACGACCGACTGGCGCAAGCAGTTTCGCGGCGGCGCGGTCGGCGTCGTGCGCCCCGCGAGCAGCGGCGAGGTCGCGGCGATCGTGCGGCTGTGCGCGGGCGCCGGCATCGCGGTCGTGCCGCAGGGGGGCAACACCGGGCTGTGCGGCGGCTCGGTGCCCACGGGCGAGTGCCCGGAGCTGGTGCTTTCGTTGTCGCGCATGAACCGTATCCGCGAGCTCGATGCGCTCAACAACACGCTGACCGCGGAGGCCGGCTGCGTGCTTGCGCAGGTGCAGCTCGCGGCGGCGAATGCGGATCGCCTGTTCGCGCTTTCGCTCGGCGCCGAGGGCAGCTGCCAGATCGGCGGCAATCTTTCGACCAACGCGGGTGGCGTGAACGTCCTGCGCTACGGCAACGCGCGCGAGCAGGTGCTCGGCCTGGAGGTCGTGCTGCCCGACGGGCGGCTCTGGAACGGCCTGCGCGCCCTGCGCAAGGACAACACGGGCTACGACCTGAAGCAGCTGTTCGTGGGCGCGGAGGGAACGCTGGGCGTCATCACCGCGGCGGTGCTCAGGCTGCATCCCCGGCCCACGGCCTCCGCCATCGCCTGGATCGGGGTCGCGAACCCGCGCCACGCAATCGAGCTGCTCGGCAGGCTGCGCGAGGCCTGCGGCGAGCGCCTGAGCGCGTTCGAGCTTCTTTCCCGGACCTGCATCGATGCGGTCATCGCGCATCGGCCGCAGGTCCGCGACCCGCTGCCGGGCAGCGCCTGGTCGGTGCTCGCACGGTTGGGCGACAGCGGAACGGACGAGGCGCTGCATGCCAGCCTCGAGCAGGCGCTGGAAAACTGCGGCGTGGACGCGGTGATCGCCAAGAACGAGAGCGAGGCGAATGCCCTGTGGGCCATCCGGGAAACGGTTCCGGTGGCGCAGTTCGCCAACGTCAAGCACGACATTTCGGTCGCCGTATCGCGGATTCCGGAATTCATCGAACGGGCCGAGACTGCGCTGCAGGCGGTGGCGCCGCGCCTGCCGATCTTCTGTTTCGGCCACGCCGGCGACGGCAACCTGCACTACAACGTCGGCGACGCCGCCCTGGCGCCAAGGCGCGACGAGGTCAACCGGATCGTCTACGACGTGGTCGACGCGCTCGGCGGCTCCATCTCCGCGGAGCACGGCCTGGGGCAGCTCAAGCGCGGGGAGATCCAGCGCCACAAGACGGCCCTGGAACTGGAATTGATGCGCGCGCTGAAGAAGGCGCTCGATCCGCAGGGGCTGATGAACCCCGGCAAGCTGATCTAGCTACTTGTTGCGCACCGCCATGTCCTTCGCGCGGGCCGCGAGGCCGGCGAGGAGCGAGGCGCCGAACGCGGGGCTGGTCTTGACCAGCTGCAGGAACGCGGCGCGGTTGATGGCCAGCAGCGCGCAGTCTGTTTCCGCCACCGCGGTGGCGGCCCGCACCGACTGATCGACCAGCGCCATCTCGCCGAACACGCTGCCCGGCCCGGCGCGGCCCACCAGCCCGCCCTTGATGGTGATGGCGACCCTGCCCTCCAGCACGACATACATGAATGCCCCGCCCGTGCCTTCCTGCATGATCATCTTGCCGGCCGGGTAGCGCGCCGGCTCCTGCCCGCCCATCAGGTTGACCAGGCCCGCCATCAGCTTCTTGTCGAAGACCGGCGCTTCCTTCGCCTCGCCCGCGTGCAGCGAGCCGCTCGCGCGCAAGCGCGAGATGGTGCTGCGCAGCCGGTTGTTGATGATGCTCATCAGCATCAGCGCGAACTCGGGCTTTTGCTGCAGGGCCGCCTGGTACTGCTTCTCGTCCAGGCCGATGACGGTGCACTGCGTCTTGGCTCGCGCGGTCGCGGTGCGCGCGGCCTGGGCGATCACCGCCATCTCGCCGAAGGTCTCGCCCGCTTTCACGGTGCC
>JADLES010000106.1 GCA_020845995.1 Burkholderiales bacterium
CCGCCGTACTTCTTCGCCAGAATGTGCGTCATCGCCGCCGTCAGCGTCGTCTTGCCATGATCCACGTGCCCGATCGTGCCCACGTTCAGGTGCGGCTTCGTTCTCTCAAATTTGCCTTTTGCCATGACGGAAATTGCCTATCGTTTGAAAATGCCCGTGCCGAACCCGTCCCCGCCGCCTTTGGTGCCCATGATGCGGATCGAACGCATGACCTCTCCCTTACCAAGGGAGTGCTCTACCACTGAGCTACATGGGCCCGAGTCCTCATGAAACTCTGGAGCGGGTGAAGGGAATCGAACCCTCGTCATAAGCTTGGAAGGCTTCTGCTCTGCCATTGAGCTACACCCGCCCTTCCCCTCAGCCGCCGTTATCTCATCCGCTGCCGCAAACCTCAGAAAAATCAACCGCAACCTGCCTTTCGCCGCCGTCATCTGCCCGCCGCTTGCTGCGGTGGAGGGGGTTGGATTCGAACCAACGTAGGCGCAAGGCCAACAGATTTACAGTCTGCCCCCTTTAGCCGCTCGGGCACCCCTCCGGCGGAACCATAAATTATGTCGTATTTCCGTCAGTTAGGCAAGATCCGAACCCTGCGGAACCACGTGTCGCCCGCCAGTCCCCCGAAAACCCCTGGCGGGGACGGTTTCGCGCCCTTCCGCGCGGGGCCGTATCATCCGCGGGTGCGAATCGCGATTCTCGAAGACGACCCCGATCAGCTGGCGCTGCTGCAACGGTGGCTGGCGCAGGACGGGCACGACGTCCACGGCTACGTCTCGGGCCGCGAGGTCATGATGCGCACGGCGCGGGAAAGCTTCGATCTGTTCGTCCTCGACTGGCAGGTGCCCGATGTTTCCGGCGCGGAAGTCCTGCAATGGCTGCGCGGCAACATCTCGCGCACCGTCCCGGTGCTGTTCGTGACGGTGCGCGACTCGGAGCAGGACATCGTCTACGCGCTGGAAAACGGCGCGGACGACTACATGATCAAGCCCGCGCGGCAAAACGAGCTGATCGCGCGCGTGCACGCGCTGCTGCGGCGCGCCTATCCGCGCGAAGAGGAGAGCATGCTCTCCTACCCGCCGTTCGAGATCGATACACGGCGGGGCGAAGTCCGGCGCGCGGGCGCGAAGATCGAGCTGACGCCGAAGGAATACGATCTCACGGTGATCCTGTTCCGCAACCTCGGGCGCCTGATGTCGCGCGGCCACCTCCAGGAGTCGGTCTGGGGCCGCTCGGGCGACCTGGCGACGCGCACCGTCGACACGCACGTCAGCCAGGTACGCAAGAAACTGGACCTGCGGCCCGAGGCCGGCTATCGCGTGGTGCCGGTCTACAACTACGGCTACCGGCTGGAGCAGTGCGAGCCGGCGGCTTAGGCGGCCGCCCTGTCCTTTCCGTAGTAGCCGTATTTCCGGTAATAGCGGTTGCCGTAGCCGCTGTACTCGCCGTAGTAATTGTCGGCCTTCTCCAGGTCGATCTGGTTCAGCACGACTCCCAGCACAGGCGCATCCGCACGCTGCAGCCGGCTGAGCGCGTGACGCGCAATCGGGTAGGGAGTGCTGTCGGCGCGCACCACGAACAGCACCGAGGTCACCAGCTGCGAGAGCATCACCGCGTCGCTCACCAGCTGAACGGGCGGGCTGTCGATGACGATCACCTCGAATTCCTCCTTCAGGCGCTCGAGGGCGAGCTCCATGCCCGGGGAGGAAATGAGCTCGAGCGGATTGAGCGGCACGCGCCCCGCCTGCAGCACGTGCAGTCCCGACTCCTGCACCTGATAGACGCATTCGCCGAGCGGCACGCCTTGCGCCACCAGTTCGGCGAGGCCGGGGCGATTGCGCTCCTGCCCGAGGATGCGAGCCAGCTTCGGCCGGCGCATGTCCGCCTCGACCAGCAGCGTCTTCTTCACCTGCGCGAAGGCGAAGCCGAGGTTGCTCGCGAGCGTCGTCTTGCCCTCGTCCGGGATCGACGAGGTGAGCAGGACCAGCTTGCGCGGCGACTGCAGGCCGGAGAGCAGCACGCTGCTGCGTATGGTGCGGATCGCCTCGGAAAACGCGTTCTGGTTCGATTCACCGAACATGCGCTCGAGCGGCACGCCGTCCTCGGGCTGCGTGAGGGGCAGCACGCCGACCGCGCGCACGCCGAGCTTCGACTCGACCTCGTGGCTCGCCTTCACCCGGTTGTTCAGGCGCTCGATCAGCAGCGCGAGCGACACGCCGGCGAGAAGCGCCGCGAGCAGCGATAGCCCGACGATCAGCTGCCGGTTCGGCCCGAAGGGTCCCTTCGGCGGCCGCGCCTCGTCGATGATGCGGCCGATCGCGGTATTCATGTCGCCCGTGCGATTCTCCTTCGAGCGCTGCATGAAGGTGTCGTAGAGCTGGCGGTTCGCCGCCACGTCGCGCTCCAGCGACTGCAGCTCGAACTCCTTGCGATTGTGCGACTGGATATCGCCCTTGGCGCGGGCGAGCGCGCGCTCGATCGCCGACTCGTTCGCGCGCGCGAGCTCGTAGTCCTTGGCGATTCCCTGCGCCGCGGTATTCACCTGCCGCAGCAGGTTCTCGTGCGCGGTCTTCGCCTCGGACTGCGCGGCGACCATGCGCGGATGATCCGGTCCATAGCGCTTCGAGGCATCGGCGAGGCGCCGCTCGGCCTCCGATTCCGTCTCCTTGGCCCGCTGCACCAGCGGGTGCCGCAACAGGTAGGGCAGCGTCTCGAGCGCGTCGGACGACTTGCCCTGGCGCGCCGCGTTGACCTGCTCGTAGGCCGCCTCGAGATCGGCGCGCTTGCGGCGCGCATCCACCAGGGAGCTGGAGAGCTCCTCGAGCTGGCGGCTCGCGCCGGCGAGATTGACCCCTTTCACCTCGACGATCTTCTCGCGCTCGCGGTACTGCTGCAGCGCACGCTCGGAATCGATCAGCTTCGCCTTCAGGTCCTCGGACTGCCTGGCGAGGAACTGCGTCGTCCGGCGCGCCGTCTCCATGCGCGATTCCAGGTCGGCGACGATATAGATCGTGGCCAGCGTGTTGGGCACGCGCGCGGCGAGCTCGGGGTCGCCGGAATCGAAGCTCAGCCTCACCAGCTGCGTGTTGCGCACCGGCTGCAGCGTTGTCCTCGCCATCACCGCGGCGACGATGCCGCCGAATCGTTCGTCGTCGGATGCATCCGCCGCCGCGGCGGCGCCCTTGCCGGCACCCGGAAGCAGCGCGCCGGCCCAGGACGCGCGCGCCTGGCCCGGAGCGTACTCCGGGTGCTTCGCGAGCCCCATCACGCGCACCAGCCTCTCGGCGAATTCCCGCGACTTGATGATCTCGAACTGCGTGAGGTAGTAGTCGCGCGTCGTTCCCGTATAGGCGATGAACAGGTCGTCCACCGACGGGGTCGCGGCGCCGCGATGGGGGCGCGACCCTTCGACCAGCAGGGTCGCGGTGGCCCGATAGACCGGCTTCAGGCTATAGGCATAGAGCGTGGCGATCAGGCCCACCAGCACGACGAGCGCGAGGATGCGCCACTTGTTGCGCGCGATCGCGCGCCAGTAGCGCACCAGATCCAGCTGTTCGATTTCAGGCTGCTGTGGCTCGAATGCGAGCCCCTGCATTTCCTGGCGGTTGAGCGTGTTCATGGCCTCCTGGTCATCGCCTTCACGGTATTGAAGCCGCTATCGCGTCACGAGACGAATCGATAAGGCGAA
>JADLES010000107.1 GCA_020845995.1 Burkholderiales bacterium
AGCACGACATGGGCGGCAACCTCGCGCGCATCCTCAAGGCGGCGGGCCAGAAGGTGCCGCAGGCGGCGCCGATCCTCGAAATCAACCCGGAGCACGCCATCGTGCGCCGGCTCAAGCCCGAGGACCCCGCGATCGCCGACTGGGCGGCGCTGCTTTTCGACCAGGCGCTGCTGGCCGAGGGCGGCCAGCTCGAGGACCCGGCCGGGTTCGTGCGGCGCTCGAACGCGCTACTGCTCGCCATCGCCTCGAAGTAGGCGGCTACAATGGCGGCCATGAGCGAACCACTGATCGTGGAGATCTTCTCCGACTACGTCTGACCCTGGTGCTATCTCAGTACCGTGCGTATTGAGCGACTGAAACGGGAGCAGAACGTGCGGGTGAAGTGGGTGCATTTCCCCCTGCACCCGGACACGCCGCACGAGGGCCGCAGCCTGGAGGACCTCTTCCGCGGGCGCGGCTACGACATCGAGAAGATGCAGGCGCAGATGCGCGCGCGCATGGAAGGGGAGGGCCTGCCCTACGGCAGCCGCAGCATGACCTACAACAGCCGCCTCGCGCAGGAACTGGGCGCCTGGGCCGACACGCAGCCCGGCGGCGAGGCGATCCACGACGCCCTCTTTCGCGCCTATTTCGTCGAGGGGAAGAACATCGGCGATCCGCAAGTGCTGCTGGAGATCGCCATGGCCGTCGGCCTGCCCGATGCGGGCGCGCGCGAAGTGCTGGAAAAGCGCACGTTCCGCGCCGCGGTCGACGCCGACTGGGAAAAGTCCCGCGAGTACGGCGTCACCGGCGTGCCCACCTTCGTCGCCGGCAACCGCGGCGTGGTCGGCGCGCAACCCTATGAGGCGCTTGAGGAGCTGGTCAAGCAGGCGCGGGCAGAGGGCGCCTGAGCTCGTGGCGACGAGTGTCGGGAACCGCCGTGCGACGAACCAATGCAGTCCTGGGCTCAGCGGTTTTCTTTGTGGTCGCCCCATGTACGCTGGCGGGACTCGTTCCATGGTGGATGACGGGTTGGCATCTCCAGCCGCCGTTCCTTGGTCTGGAGCTGACGCGCGGCATCGGCGCGTTAATGATTCTCGCAGGCGTGCCTGGGCTCGTTGACGCATTTGCGCGTTTCGCGCTGCAGGGTCTCGGCACCCCCGCGCCCATCGCACCGCCCCGATATCTTGTGGTGACCGGTCTCTACCGTTATGTGCGCAATCCAATATTCGTCGCGGTCGTCGCCATCATCCTGGGGCAGGCGGTGCTGATGGGCGATTGGCGCCTCATCGCCTACGGCGCGCTGTTGTGGCTCGCCTTCCACGTCCAGGTCGTGGCGTACGAAGAACCCACGCTCGAGCAGACGTTTGGGAGAGAGTACGCGGCGTTCCGCGCCGCCGTGCCGCGCTGGATCCCGCGGATGACCCCATGGCGGCCGGAATGATCTGGTTGGCCTAGTCCTCGGGCTTGCGGATCAGCTTCGGTCCCCTGTGGCCGGCAGTGCGTTCGTAGGAGCCGTCGCTGGTTTTCCGGTACTGGGTCATGCCGGCGTCGTTGAGCCGGCTTTTGGAGAGGGCGTACTTGGTGTGCACGCCCACGGCGCCGAGCAGCCGCTCGACGGCCTTGCCGCAGGCGGGGCACTTCCGGAGCTTGGGTTCCGCCAGCTTCTGCACGACCTCGAAGCCGCGCCGGCATTTGCGGCAGCCGCCCGCCAGCGCGGCGTATTCGTAGAGCGGCATCTTCCTGCTACCGGGCGGGCGGTGGGGGCGGCGGCGCCTCGCGGTGCTGCTCGCAGGCGGGGTCGATGTGGCTCCAGGGGCGGGCGCTGCGCGTCCAGATGTGGGCGACGATCTTCATGTCCACCGGCGCATCCAGCGTGCCGACCTTGAGCACGGTGACTTCGGGCGACACCGCGCGCCGGCTGAAGAGCGACGAGCCGCAATCCGCGCAGAAGTATCGCTGCAGGATCCGGCCGCTGTCGGCGGTGTCGTCGTAGCGCTTGGGCGTTCCCTTTTCCAGCGTGAAGCCCGCGGTCGGAATGATGGCGTTGACGCTGGCGCCCGCGCCGGAGATCTTCTGGCAGTGGGTGCAGTGGCAGGCGCGCAGCTGGGAGACCGGCGCGCTGACGGTGTAGCGGATGGCGCCGCAGAGGCAGCCGCCGCTCAAGGGTGAGGTCATTTCGGGAATCTCCGGTGTCGGTGTGAAACAATATTGCCATGATCCGCAAAGGCATCAAGCAGCTGATCGCAGAAGCCGAGGCACGAACTCGCGGCATCTCGGTGGCCGACGCGCGCAAGCGTCAGGGCGACCCGGATACGGTGTTCGTGGACCTGCGCGATGTGCGGGAGCTCGAGCGCGACGGCATGATCCCGGGCGCCTTTCACGCGCCGCGCGGGATGCTGGAATTCTGGGTGGATCCCGAGAGCCCCTACTACAAGCCGGTGTTCGCCGAGGGCAAGACTTTCATCATCTACTGCCAGGCCGACTGGCGCGGCGTGCTTGCCGCGGCGACGCTCGCCGACATGGGCATGCAGAACGTGCTGCACCTGGAGGGCGGCTACGGGGAATGGAAGAAGGCGGGCGGCCCCACGGGCCCGCGGCCGAGTACGCACGCGGCGACGGAGAAGAAGTCGAGTTGAACAGATCCTGCGAGCGTGGATGCGTGGCGTGCATCCAAGCCATCCGCATTTTTCGTTTGTGAAACGCTGCCGCAGCGCCGCATCATCGCGCGTATAAGAGACGCCATGGCTTCCATCGACCGCCGCTCCATGATCCTGCTGCTCGTGCTGAGCGGCCTGATCATCTCCATCTGCATGGGGTTGCGCCAGAGCCTGGGTCTCTTCATGCGGCCGATGACGCTGGATGCGGGCGTCTCGGCGGCGACCTTCGGCTTCGCGATCGCGCTGCAGAACATCGTCTGGGGCCTGAGCCAGCCGTTCGTGGGAGCGCTCGCCGACAGGCACGGCCCGCGGCCAATTCTCGTCTGTACCGCGATCCTCTACGCGCTGGGCCTCCTGCTGATGGTGCTCGCGCCCAACGCGCTCGGCCTCAACGTCGCGGGCTTCCTGCTGGGGATCGGCACGGCGGGTACCGCCTTCGGCGTGCTGATGGGTCTGGTGGCGCGCGCCACGCCGCCGGAGAAGCAAAGCCAGACGGTCGGCCTGGTCGCGGCCTCGGGATCGCTCGGCACCATGGTGCTCGCGCCGGCCGGGCAGTGGCTGATCGATGGCCTGGGCTGGCAGGTCGCGCTGCTCGCGTTCGCGGCGATCGCCGCCTCGATGGCGCTGTTCGCGCTGCCGATCAGGAGACTGGCGATTGTCCTGAATGCCGATCCCTCCCGGATTTCCCCGAAACCGGCCGCAAGACCCAAGCCGTTGCGGGAGGCGCTGCGCGAGGCGGTCGGCCACCGCGGCTACCTCTTCATGACGCTGGCGTTCTTCGCCTGCGGCTTCCAGCTTGTTTTCATCGCCACGCACCTGCCGGCGTACCTGCAGTTGTGCGGCGTGGCCCCGGGCGTGGGCGCGACCGCGCTCGGTCTGATCGGCCTCTTCAACACCATCGGCACCTATGGCTTCGGGCTGCTTGGCGCGCGCTACAGCCAGAAGCACCTGCTCGCGCTGATCTACCTGCTGCGCACCGTCTTCATCGCCGCCTTCCTGCTGATGCCGATCAGCGCCGCCAGCACCCTGATCTTCGCCTCCGCCATGGGCCTGCTCTGGCTGGGTGTTTCGCCGCTGGTGACCGGCATCCTCAGCCGCGTGTTCGGACTCGCGAACTTCGGCACGCTGTACGGCGTGGTGTTCTTCAGCCACCAGGTGGGGTCGTTCTTCGGCGCCTGGATGGGCGGCCTGGTGTTCGCGCAATGGGGCAACTACGATTTCGCCTGGGGCGCGCTGATTGCGATCGGCCTCGCGGCGTTCGCGCTGCAATGGCTGATGGACGACCGGCCGCCCGCGGAGCGCGCCGGCGGGCGGACCCGCGCGGCATCCGCGGCGGCCGCCGCTTGACCTGAAGTTGCATCTTCCCGGGCGGCGGACTACAGTGCGCCCGACAACCGGGGAGAATCCGCCATGACCCACGCCTTTGTCCGCTCGATCTGCCGCCTGCTCGTGGTCTGCCTCGCCTGCCTGCCGTTCCAGTCGCAGGCCGAGCTGATCGGCACCAGCCAGTCGGTGGCGGCGGCGCGGGCGGCGGCGGACGCGGCGCGCGTGAGCCTTGCCGGCAAGCTGCAGGAATACGGGCTCGCGGGCGAGCAGGCGAAGGCGCGCGTGGCGGCGCTGACCGACGCCGAGGTCATGGCGCTCGCCGATCGCGTCGCCGATGCGCCCGCGGGCGCGGTCGCCGGCGAGGTGCTGGGCATCATCTTCGTGGCGTTGTTCCTGATCTGGCGCTTCACGCTGAGCGACCAGGCCAAGGCGGAGCAGGGCAAGAAGTAGCCCCCGGAAGGAGCCGCAGCCGGAACTGCGCCCGCGCGGCGTCTGCTAGACTGCCGCTTCCCCAACCACGAAAGGAGGTGATCCAGTGAGAGTCCACCGAGGCTGTGCCGGCGGGAAAAGCTCCGGATCAACTCGCAAGGCAAGGAGCCGCTCCGGCTAGGTCGCCGGTCTGCCTTCGCTGCACCGAAAAGGCCCGTCGCCAGTAACCATGCGGCGGGCCTTTTCCTTTCTGGTGAATGAATCTCGAAAATCGGAAAATCGGCGTCAGAGCCCGATGTGCATCGCTATCGCCCGAGCGTGATGCCGGCGATGCCGACGGCGATCAGCGCCATGCCGGCAAGCTCGGCTGCGCTCAGGCGCTCGCGGAAGATCTTCAGCGAGATCAGGTAGACGAACGGGAGTTCGACGAGTCCCAGCGTGCGCACGTTCGCCGCGGCCTCGATGGCGAAGGCAGTGAACCAGCCGGCGGAGGCCGCCGCGCCCATGAAGCCGGCAAACAGCGACGGCCGCCACTCGCGCAGCACGCCCCGCACCACGCCGGGCTGGCGCGCCAGCAGCCAGCCGCCGAGCACGGCCGTCTGCAGGGCGAGCGCCGCGCCGAGGGTGAGGGCGGCGGCGCCCAGGTAGGAGGCGTGCTCGAAGGAGAGCGCGGCGCCGCGAAAGCCTACCGCCGCGAAGGCGAAACCCGCGCCCGAGGCAAGGCCGAGCAGCGCGGGCCTTCCGGTCCAGCCGGCGAGCAGCGCGCGCAAGGGCCGATCCTTGTCCGCGGGCGAGAGCAGCAGCACGCCGACGGTTGCACAGGCGATCGCCAGCAGCGCCGCCACGCCCAGCCGGTCACCCAGCGCGACGAACGCGAACAGGGCCACCTGGAAGATCTCGGTCTTGGAATAGGCGATGCCGAGCGCGAAGTTGCGCTCCTCCATGGCGCGCAGGAGCAGCGCCGTGGCCGCGATCTGCGCGAGCGCGCCCAGCGCCACCCAGGCGGCGAAGCCCGCTCCGGGCGCGGGCAGCGCCTCGCCCGTGAACGCGAGCACCGCCCACAGCCAGAGCAACGCGAACGGCAGGCCGTAGAGAAACCGCACCAGCGTCGCGCCCAGCGTGCCCAGCCGCGCGGTGAGGCCGCGCTGGGCCGCGTTGCGCAGGGTCTGCGCGAGCGCGGCCCACAGCGTGATCGGGATCCAGAGCCAGTCGGGGTGCGCCATGCAAAGAAAAAGGCCCGCCGGAGCGGGCCTTCTCGTCGAACGGCCGAACGCCGCCTAGAGCGGCTTGATGTTCGTCGCCTGATCGCCTTTCGGCCCCGTGGTGATGTCGAACGATACCTTCTGGTTTTCCTTCAGGCTCTTGAAGCCCGTGCCCTGGATCGCGGAGAAGTGCGCGAACACATCCTTGCCGCCGCCATCGGGAGTGATGAAGCCAAAACCCTTCGCATCGTTAAACCACTTGACGGTTCCGGTTGCCATGTCTGATTGCCTTTCAAAAAAATTATGAATTTGGGCCTAAGCCCGCCGTGCCGGTACCAGCAAGAGACAGATCGCGGGGTTGTGTGTTGTTTTGGAACAAGACCAGCGGGAACTCATTGAGGAATCCAGCGGGGCGGATGATACACCAAAGGTAAAATCGCCCGCAAATGCACGCGACCCGCGCGCCTGCGCGGTGTTGCACCGCAGAAGTGCGAACGTAGCGGGGGAAGCGATGATCGGAGACAACGCCAAGGGGGCCCTGGTCGACCTGCGCTCGGACACGGTGACGCGGCCCTCGGCCGGCATGCGCAGAGCGATGATCGAGGCGCCCCTCGGAGACGACGTGTTCGGCGACGACCCCACAGTCAACCGCCTGCAGGCGCACGCCGCGAAGTTGCTCGGTTTTCCGCACGCGCTGCTGTTTCCGAGCGGCACGCAATCCAACCTCGCGGCGCTGATGAGCCACTGCGGGCGCGGCGAGGAAGTCATCGTCGGCCAGGAGGCGCACACCTACCGCTACGAGGCGGGCGGAGGGGCGGTGCTGGGCTCGATCCAGCCGCAGCCGCTCGCCAACCGGCCCGACGGCACGCTCGACCTGGCCGAGATCGAGGCGGCGATCAAGCCGGACGATCCGCATTTCGCGCGCACGCGCCTGCTGGCGCTGGAGAACACTATCGGCGGCAAGGCGATACCGCGCGGCTACCTCGACGAGGCCCTCAAGCTGGCGAAACGCAGGAACCTCGCCACGCACCTGGACGGCGCGCGCATCTTCAACGCCGCGGCGGCGCTCGGCGTGAGCGCGCGCGAACTCTGCCGGGGCTTCGATTCGGTGTCGGTCTGCCTCTCGAAGGGCCTGGGCGCGCCGGCCGGCACGCTGCTGCTCGGCAACGATGCCTTCATCGCCCGCGCGCGGCGCGCGCGCAAGATCCTCGGCGGCGCGATGCGGCAGGCGGGCGTGATCGCGGCCGCGGGCCTGTACGCGCTCGAGCACAACGTCGCGCGCCTGGCCGAGGACCACGACAACGCGCAGCGGCTCGCGCACGGACTGCGCGAGGCCGGCTTCGAAGTGCAGGGGCCGCACACCAACATGGTGTTCGTGGCGGCGCCGGCGGGCTTTGCCGATCACATGGTGAACAACGAGGTGCTGGTGCTGGCCGGGGCGCGCACGCGCCTGGTGACGCATCTCGACGTGGACGCCGCGGGTATCGAGCGCGCGCTCGCCGCGGCGCGCGCCTTTCATCGGCGCGGCTAGAACAGGTGCACCGCGGTCGGGAACCAGAAGCCGACCACGCAGAAGCCGACGCCGACCAGGCCGAGCGTCACCGCCAGCCAGACCAGCGCGGGAACGGAAGCGACGATCGAAGCCGAGGCGACGACGATGGCGATCTGCACCGCCGCCGAGGAGATCTCGTAGTGATGGTAGGCGGCGAGCGCCAGGTCGCGTTTTTTCTGCGCCGCCTTGGCGCGCGCCTCCAGCTCGTCGCGGCCTTCGCCCGTTTCCGGCTCGCTCTGGTAGCGGCGCGCCGTTTTCCGCCATTCGTCGACCTGTGCCTTCGCCTTCGGGTTGTCGGTGAGCAGGGGGGTCTGCTCGATCGCCGTGCGCAGCACCGTGCGGCGGATGGTTTTCGACTGGTAGAAGGCCCACAGGTTGGAGGCCTCGATGTTGTAGCTGATGGCGCTGGTCTGCGCCGCTTTGCCGAGCGTCTCGGAAAACGCGAGCACCAGCGCCAGCACCGAAATGAGCAGCGCGACGCCCTTGTGGTTGACGTGATCGACGTGTCCGTGGCCGCCCGACATGGCGCGCGATTCTAGCCCGGATCGGGCGGGCCGCAGGCCGCGCCGGACCTGCGACCGCCGAATTGCGCCCAGGCGACGCCGGCCATGGTGAGGGCGGCGCCGGCGAGCTTCAGCGCGGTGAACCTCTCGCCCAGCATCCACCAGGAGACGACGCCGGCGATCGGCGGCATCAGGTATTGCAGCGGCGCGGTGCGCGCGACGCCGCGGACCGCGTTCACCCAGGACCAGACCAGCCAGCCAAGGAACGCGGAGACGACCACCGCCCAGGCCACCCCGAGCCAGATGCCGGCGGGCACGTGCGCGAGCGGCGCGGCGAGAAACGCGGGCAGCGTGAGCGCGACCAGGGGCGGCGCGCCGACCGCCAGCGTCCAGGCGAGCACCGGCAGCGGTCCGTAGCGCTCGGCGAGCGGGCGGCTGATCACGGTGTACAGCGAGAACAATGCCGCGGCGAGGATCAGCACCAGGTCGCCCAGGCCCGCGCGCGCGAAGCCGCCGGCGAACTTTTCCGAGAGGAAAAGCACGATGCCGGCGAAGGCGGCCAGCGTGCCGGCGACCTGCCGCGGCTGCAGCCGCTCGGCGCCCAGCAGCGCGAGCAGCAGCAGCGTGAACAGCGGCCCGCTGGTGAGCACCAGTGACGAGGAGAACGCGGTGGACAGGTCGATGCCCCAGGTGACGATGCCGACGTGCAGCGTGTGGCCCACGATGCCCGCCGCGGCGAAGCGCGGCCAGTCGCCGCGCCGCGGCATCGACTTGGCGAGGTGCCGGCGGTAGACCAGCGCGAGCAGCGCGAAGCCGAGCAGCGGCATCCCGAGAAAGCGGATGAGCAGGAAAGGCGCGACGCCGATCGCCTCCAGCACGACCTTGGTGACGGCGAAGTTCGCGCCCCAGACCACCATGATCGCGAGGGCCGCGAGCAGGGAAAGCTGCGAGGCGGTGAAGGCCATCGATGCCGGAAAGGTACACTAAAGCGTGCTCGCGGCGCGCCCGGCGTCGAGCGGCCGCGGCGCTTCCTGGCGCGAGAGGTATGATTCAGGACATCGCGCGCGGCGAGGCATCGGCGGCAGGGAAGCATTCGGACGGGAGAGCGGGCGGAAATGACCAGGGAAAAAGCCAATCAGGCGCTGGTGAACGCGATGCGCAAGCGCCGCGCCGGCGCCGTCGCCAGGGCGGCCGAGTTGCTGGTGAAGGCGAATCGCACGCGCACGCCCGCGGCGACGGGCGACGTCACGCTGCGCAGCGAGGACGACGCCTACGCGGTGCAGGCCGAGGTGTTCGCCACGCTGTGGCCGGGCGCGCGCGCGGCGGCGTGGAAGGCCGGCGGCCCGAGCGACAAGGTGGAGCCCACCGCCGCGCCGGTTCCGCCGGAGAGGCTGCTGCGCAGCCCCGCGAGCGTCGTCGGCGCCAACATGACCATGCTTGGCGTGGAAGCGGAGGTGGCCTTCCGGCTCGCCAGGGACCTGCCGCCGCGCGCGCGGCCGTATTCGCCCCGCACGGTGATGGCCGCGGTGGGCGAGGTGCTGGCGGTTATCGAGCTCTGCGACACGCGCCTCGCCAACTGGAAGAAGTCCTCCGGGCTGTGGAAGCTCGCCGACTTCCAGAACAACCATGCGCTGGTCACCGGCAGCGGCACCGCGGACTGGCAGAAGATCGACTTCCTCAAGCAGGAGGTCGAGTTCAGGATCGGAACGCGTATCGCACGCGCGAAGGGAGCGCATTCCTTCGGCAACCCGGCGCGGCTGCTGCCGTGGCTGGCGGCGCATTGCGCGAAGCGCGGCCTGGGGCTGCACGCCGGCGACGTGATCACCACCGGCGCCTGGACGGGGCTGGAGAGCGCCAAGGCGGGCGACGAGGTCGTGGCGCGCTTTCCGGGGATCGGCGAAGCGATCGTGCGGATCACCTGACATGGACCGCACGCGAAGTGGGGAACGCGATCAGCTCACCATCAAGGCCAGGCTCAGAATCCCCAGGACCGCCTACCGGCTCGATATCCGCGGCCAGCTGAGGCTGCCGTTCACCGCGCGCCAGCAGAGCCGGTTGCGCACGAAGCTCGTCTCGGGGGAGGAAGTCGAGCTCATGCTGCCGCACGGCGAGACCCTGCGCGGCGGCGACCTGGTGACGGCTTCCGATGGCAGGGTGATCGAGGTCGTCGCCGAGGAAGAGAAGGTCCTGCATGTCGAGGCCGACTCCCCGCGGGCGCTGGCAAGAATCGCCTACCACCTGGGCAGCCGGCAGGTTCCGGTCGAAGTCGGAGACGGCTTCCTGCGCCTCGCCCAGGATCGAGAGTTTGAGGAGATGATGATCAAGTTGGGCGCGAAAGTGAGGCAGGCGGAAGCGCCCTTCGAGCCGGAGCCGGGGCAGGGCGGCAATGCTCGCGATCACCATCACGGCCACGATCATGTCCACGACGAGCATTGCGGGCACGATCACCACCACCACGGCGCGGCGCGAAAGGCATAGACGAACCGGAAGAAGGCACTGCTGGTGTGCGCGGCGGCCATGGCGGTTGCCCTGCTCGTCTCCCTCTCGTGGAAACCGGTGTCGTATGTCGAGCAGTTGATCCGTATCCAGGCCGAGCAGGAGCTGGGACAGATCGATCCCCGCATTCTGGAGGAGCCGGCGCAGGTGCAGGCGGTCCTGCTCGATTACGCCGCGAACCAGGAACTCGTTCTCAAGGCATGGATTGCGCTGTCGAAGTATCCGGCGAGCGCGCGCGAAATCCTGCTGCTCTATGGCTCCGAGCCGGAGTTCAGGGACATTCTCCGGCGCTACGGTGACGCCGTCGTCCCTGTCATCCAGTACTTCCGGGACCACGATGTATGGACCATCCGCGCCATTGATACCGTTTCGAGTGTGTGGAAGGATCTCCGGGATCGATTGACGGGAGGCGGACAGGCGAAGCCCGGGCGAGTGGCTCTCGGCCCCGCGGAACGCGGCTGGTACGCGGTCCATTTCATCAAGGTCGAGGGCTACGATTTTCTGGGGCAGTTCTCGGTGCCCGCCGACGGCAAGGCGCGCTGGAATCAGACCGACCGCATCGTCAAGGCGTCCACCTCGTTCTTCACCAGCGGCGTGCGCAGCCTGGAGACCAGGATCGATCTCGGGCTGGACGTCACGGCCGCGGACGCGTTCTGGGCCGGCCTCGACGTCGCGCTGGTTGCGGTGCCGGCGAAGCTGCTCCTGTCGGGCAGGGTCGTTGCCCGCTCCGGTCAGGAGTTGGGCCTTGCGGCTCGCACGCGGCTGGTCGCGCCCCGGCTGCTGCCGAAGGGCGAGTTCTTCCGGAAGCTCGGCGCCTATGGCGTAGCGGCGGCGACTCTCTACGTCGTCGCGAGGCATCCGAGCCTGCTGAACAGCGTGCTGGCGGAACTCGCGGGCCTGATGGGCGTCAGCCCCTGGATTGTCCAGGCGGCCGGCTGGTCGGTGGTGATCGTGTTCCTGGTCTACCTGTTTTCCTGGCTGCTCGCGCCGCTCGCGAGGATCATGCTTTTTCTCCTGCGACATTCCGGGCGATCGCCGAGACCGGCATAGTTTGGCGGCGGGGAGGACGTAGAATCCGCCCATGCCCAGAGGCGTCGTCGATCTCGAAGGCCTGCAAAGTCCCGCGAACCGGGCGCTGCGCGCATTGGAGCCCAGGCCCGGCCGGCCGTTCGCGCTTACCAAGATCGGCCACGTCGTGCTGATGGTGTCCGACCTCGAGCGCTCGGTGCGCTTCTACACCGGCGTGCTCGGCTTCCGCGTCTCCGATGTGTACCCGGAGACCATGATGAAGGGGCGCATGGTGTTCATGCGCTGCGCCGCCGATCACCACGGCGTGGCGCTGGTGGGCCAGGCGCCGGGCGCCTCCCTGCAACACGAGCTGCATCACATGGCGTTCGAGGTGGCGACGCTGGACGAAGTGTTCGGCGCGCGCGACTGGCTGAAGGCGAACGGCGTGAAGATCGAGTTCGAGGGGCGCCGCCGCGCCGGCTGCCAGGTTGCGGTCGAGTTCCGCGACCCCGACGGCCACTGGCTGGAGATCTACTGGGGCCTCGATCAGGTCGGGCCGGACGGCAAGGTGCGCCCGCCCGAGGAGTGGCGCGAATGCTTTACGCTGGAAGACGCGGTGGCCGATGCTCCACCGGGCCAGGACACCGGCAGGTAGACGCCGGCAGGCAGGATGATCACCGCCGAACAGGCGCTCGCGCGCCTCGAGGAGGGCAACGCCCGCTTCGCGGCGGGCCGCGCGCGGTTTCCGACCGTGCCACAGGAGGTGCTCGCCGGGCTCGCCAGGGAGCAGCACCCCTACGCGACGATCCTCGGGTGCAGCGACAGCCGCGTGCCGCCCGAGCTCGTCTTCGACGCAGGCGTCGGCGAGCTGTTC
>JADLES010000108.1 GCA_020845995.1 Burkholderiales bacterium
CGCGAGGTTCAGGGCATCACGGTCCTGCCCTGGCGCGCATTTCTCGAGGCGCTCTGGGCGGGCGAATTCTCGTCGATCACTTGAGCGCCTTGCGCAGCGCCGCAAGCTCGCGCGCCGTGGCACGCGCCGCCGCCGATTCCATGCGCCGGTAGCGCCGCAGCACGTCCGCGCCAAGCGCCGTCAGCGTCGCGCCGCCACGCGACGCTCCGCCTTTTGCCGATTCGATCAGCGGGCCGCGGAACTCCGAGTTCAACCCGGTCGCGAGACCCCAGGCGCGCGTGTAGCTCATGCCCAGGCGGCGGCCCGCCGCGGCGATCGAGCCCGTGTCGCGGATGCCCTCGAGCAGGTCGGCCTTGCCCGGGCCCAGCGCCACGCCCTCGCGCAGGGTGACGCGCAGCCGGACGCCAAGCTTCCTATTGCCATAGCGCATGTTCGGAGAGGCAAGTATGCGCCTCACGAGCGCGGTCCAGCGTCCGGCCCCGTGCGCGCGATCCAGGATAGCGCCGCCGCGATCGACTCGCGCTCGCCCGCGCGCGAAGCGTCGTAGCCCCGCAGGCGCGCGACGCTGTCGGCAAACTGCCTGCCGCGCAGCGAGGCGAGCATCGACGCGAACCCCGGCGCGCGCAGCGTACGGCGCTGCACCGCGAGGAAATAACGCTCGGTGGCGAGGTGCACGAAATCGAGGCGCAGGCGCGCCGCGGCGGCGCGCAATCCGAACCCGGCGTCGGCGCGGCCGGCGGCGACTTCCTCGGCGGCCAGCAGGTCGGCGCTGGCGGCGCCGCGGCCGGCCTGCGGCGCTCGCGCGGCGAAGCGCACGCCCGGGCGGGCAAGGTCGTTGACGCTGCGGATGCGCGCCCCGGGCCGCACGATCAGCCCCTGCTCGCGGGCGACGAAGTGCACGAGCTGGTGCCGGCGCGGATCGAGCCACTGGCCGAGCGAGGCCGCCGCCGCCGCCGCGCGCGGCAGCGCGTCGGCGACATGAAATCCCGCGACTTCGCATTCGCCGCGCGCAAGCGCGGCAAGGCATTCTTCCGCGCCCTGGAAGCGGATGCGCAGGTCGAGGCTGGGCGCGCACAGGCGCGCCAGCTCGCTCAGCGCGAGGTCGTGGCTGGCGTGCAGGGACAGGGCCGGGCGCCGCGCGGTTGCGGCGCCCGCGAGGATGTCGCGCGTCTCCCCGCGCAGGCGCTCGAACACCGGCCCGAGCGCCTCGCGCACGCGGGCATCGGCTTCGAGCACGCGGTGCCCGAGCTCGGTGAGGCGCGCGCCGCGCCCGCGGCCCATGTCGACGAGCGGCGCGCCCAGCGCCCGCGCGCCCTCGCCGAGCACCCCCCAGGCATGGCGGTAGGACAGGCCGCAGGAGCGGGCCGCGTCGCGCAGCGAGGCCGAGCGCGCCAGCGCGGCCAGCACGCGGATCAGGTCGCGCCCGTGCGCGCGCGTCAGCTCCTTGCCGGCCAGCCATCCGGCCTCCGGGACGGGATCGGCGAAGATATGCAGGTCCATGCTTATTAACAAAAGCCTGTGCGGCCGGCTATAGTGCCACAGCTTGTCAATATATGCATATACAAACATAAATGGGCTCGATCCTCGAGGCGATGCGCGGCGCGCTGTCGCTGATCGCCTCGGGCGATGCCACGCTGGCGGGGATCGTCCTGCTCAGCCTCAAGGTGAGCCTGAGCGCGGTGTTCTTCGCCACGCTGCTCGCGCTGCCGCTCGGGGCGGCGATCGCCGTGACGCGCTTTCCGGGGCGACGCGCGCTGATCGTGCTGCTCAACGCGCTGATGGGCCTGCCGCCGGTGGTGGTGGGCCTGGTGGTGTACCTGCTGCTCTCGCGCGCGGGGCCGCTCGGCCCGCTCGGGCTGCTGTTCACGCCGCCGGCGATGGTGGTCGCACAGACGATCCTCATCCTGCCGATCATCGCCGCGCTCTGCCGCCAGGCGGTCGAGGATGCCTGGATCGAGTACGAGGAGCAGTTGCGCTCGCTCGGCGCCGAGGGCATGCGCGCCGCGCTGACCATCGTGTGGGACATCCGCTATTCGCTGCTGACCGCGGTGCTGGCGGGACTGGGTCGAGCCTGCGCCGAGGTGGGCGCGGTGATCATCGTCGGCGGCAACATCGACGGCGTGACGCGGGTGATGACCACCACCATCGCGCTGGAGACCTCCAAGGGCGACCTGCCGCTCGCGCTGTCGCTCGGCATCGTGCTGATCCTGCTGGTGCTGCTGCTCAATGCCGGCGCCTACTTCATCAAGGAAGCCGCGCAGCGGAGGTACGGATGATCCTGCCCCTGCGGCTCGATCAGCTTGCCTTCGCCGCTGGCGGCCGCGAGATCATCGCGCCGCTAACGCTGGAACTCGGCGACGGCGCGAGCAGCGTGATCCTCGGCGCCAACGGCGCTGGCAAGAGCGTGCTCATGCGCCTCATGCACGGGCTGCTTGCGCCCACTTCGGGGCGGGTCGCCTGGAGCGATGCCGACGCGCAGCGCGTGCGGCGCCAGCAGGCGATGGTGTTCCAGCGGCCGGTGATGCTGCGACGCTCGGCGCTCGCCAACGTCGTCTATGCGCTGGAGATCGCGGGCATCCCTGCTGCCGAGCGCAAGACGCGCGCGCGGGAGGCGCTGAAGGAGGTTGGGCTGCACGGCCTTGCAAACCGGCCGGCGCGCGTGCTCTCGGGCGGCGAGCAGCAGCGCCTTGCGCTGGCGCGCGCCTGGGCGCTGCATCCGGAGGTGCTGTTCCTCGACGAACCGACCGCGAGCCTAGATCCCAGCGCGACGCGCGAGATCGAGGCGGTGATCCGCGCGTTCGATGCGGGCGGCACCAAGATCGTGATGGCGACCCACAACCTCGCCCAGGCGCGGCGCCTGGGCGACGAGGTCCTGTTCCTTCACCGGGGGCGGCTGGTCGAGCGCACGCCGGTGGAGACGTTTTTCAGGCAGCCGTCCTCCGCGGAGGCGGCGGCCTTCATCAAAGGAGAGTTGCCATGGGTTTGAGGAAGGTCCTGCTTTCGTTTTTCCTTCTGGTTTTTCTTTCGGCGGCCGGCGCGCAGGAGCGCTTCATCACGGTTTCCTCGACGACCTCGACCGAGCAGTCGGGCCTGTTCAAGCACCTGCTGCCGCTCTTCACGGCGAAGACCGGCATCCAGGTGCGCGTGGTGGCGGTCGGCACCGGCCAGGCGCTCGACATCGGCCGGCGCGGCGACGCCGACGTGGTGTTCGTGCACGCCAGGCCCCTGGAGGAGAAGTTCGTCGCCGAGGGCCACGGCGTGCAGCGCTTCGAGGTCATGTACAACGACTTCATCCTGATCGGGCCCAAGTCCGACCCCGCCAAAGTCGCGGGCACCAGGGACATCGTCGCGGCGCTGCAAAAGATCAAGGCCGCGCAGGTGCCGTTCGTTTCGCGCGGCGACAAGAGCGGCACGCACTTCGCCGAACTGGCGCTCTGGAAGGAGGCGGGGATCGACATCGCGAAGGACAAGGGCGCCTGGTACCGCGACACCGGGCAGGGCATGGGCCCGGCGCTCAACAGCGCCGCGGGCATGAACGCGTACATCCTCTCGGACCGCGGCACCTGGCTGTCGTTCAAGAACCGCGCCGATCTCGCGATCGCCGTCGAAGGCGACCGGCGCCTGTTCAACCAGTACGGCGTGATGCTGGTGAACCCCGCGAAGCACCCGCAGGTGAAGAAGGAGATGGGCCAGGCCTTCGTCGACTGGGTGGTCTCGCCGGAGGGCCAGAAAGCCATCGCCGATTTCAAGATCGGCGGCGAGCAGCTGTTCTTTCCGAATGCAAGAAAATGAGAGCCCTGCTTGCAGTCGCCCTGGCACTCATGTCTCCTGGCTTGAAGGCGCAGGAGCCCGTCCGCCTCTTCGCCGCGGGCAGCCTGCGCGCGGCGATGACCGAACTGATGCAGGCATCGGGCGTGCCCTCGACCGGCACCTTTGGCCCCTCGGGATTGCTGCGCGAGCGCATCGAGAAGGGCGAGGGAGCGGACATCTTCGCCTCCGCCGACATGGGCCATCCGCAAAAACTGGCGGCGGCGGGGCGCGCCGGCCCGGTCACGCTCTTCACCCGCAACCGGCTGTGCGCGCTGGCGTCGCCGAAAGCGCAGGCGACGACCGAGAACCTGCTGCAGAAGATGCTCGATCCCGCGGTGAAGCTCGCGACGTCCACGCCCAAGGCCGATCCGTCGGGCGACTACGCCTGGCAGCTGTTCGACAAGGCGGGAAAACTGCGGCCCGGCGCAACCGCCGCGCTGCAGGGCAAGGCGCTCAAGCTCTCGGGCGGCCCGGATTCGCCGCCGCCGCCCAAGGGGCGCAGCGTGTACGGCTATCACATCGAGCAGGGCAACGCCGACCTGTATCTGTGCTACTGCACGGCGGCGCTTGAGGCGAAATCCGAGGTGCCGTCGGCGCAGATCGTGCGAATTCCCGAGGCGCTCGCGGTCGGGGCCGACTACGGCCTGGTGGTGGTCCAGGGCGCGCGCCCCGGCGCCGAGCGCCTCGCGGCCTACATCGTCTCCGCGCCCGGCCAGGCGGTCCTGTCGAAATACGGCTTCGCATCGAGGGAATAGCCCGGCTGCTGTAATGTTCGCGCTTCGGTTTCGACTCTTTCCTTTTGCGGAGCGCGCATGGGCAGCTACTACGAAGCGGAAGACCTGAAGAAGTTCGGCGGTATCGGCAAGCACGCCAAGGCGCTGGCCGACGATTTTTTCAAGTATTACGGCAACGTCACCGGCACCGACGGCGCGCTCAGCAGGCGCGAGAAGGCGCTCATCGCGTTGGCTGTTTCGCATGCCATGAAATGCCCCTACTGCATCGATGCCTATACCACGCAGTCCCTGGAGACCGGCGCAAATCCCGAGCAGATGATGGAGGCGGTGCACGTCGCCGCGGCGATGCAGGCCGGGATCACCTTGGTACACTCGGTGCAGATGCAGACCCACCTGCAGAAGATGGTCCTTTGAGGTCGGCGGTCCAGCTCAGACCGGTCCGGCAGCGGTCGAAGTACGATTTCGAGGC
>JADLES010000109.1 GCA_020845995.1 Burkholderiales bacterium
AGATCGCGGGTTAGGCGCGGGTCCCCGCCTCGTTCACTTCTTCCCTGATTCGGCCAGTCTTGTCACCTCGGCGATCAGTTCCTTCGCCAGCGCGATCAATTCCGCGACCATGGACTCCTCCACGTCGAACACGCCCTCGTACTCGACGCGATTGCGTTTCTGGTGCGCGAGGTCCAGCACGCGCCAGCGCGCCGCTTCCCAGCGCACGGTATGCGCAAGGCACTGGAAAACGGTGAACCGGTTCTCGCTGCGATAGCCGTGCCAGCGCAGGGCGGCCAATGCCGCGGCGTGACTTGCGCTATAGACCCCGGCAAAGCGCCCATTCAGCGAGACCTTCTCGAGCTGCGCGTCCGCCAGGTGGCTGCGCGCGACCTGCAGCAACCTGCCGACCTCCGCCTCGCTGGACAGCTCCGGCTTGAGCTGGCCGATCTTGACGAGGTTATCGAGCGCGGCCGCGCCCAAGCGTTGCTCCGATCAACGGAATCACCGGCTGCGCCAGAACGCGATTCAGGAACGAATCCTTCTGCGCGCGGCGGCGCCTGTACTCCGCGGGAGTGTACAGGGTCGGGTTGATCTTCCGTCCCAGCTGCGACTCCGCCGGAAGCAGCAGCTTCAGCACGTCGCTCAGCAGCAGGCCATTGCCGACCAGCATGATGTCGATGTCGCTCTTCGCCGTATCCGTTCCCTTGGCAATCGAGCCATAGATAAACGCCAGCTCGATCTTCGGCTTCATCGGCGCCAGGGCCTCCCGCAACAGCGGCTGCGCGCCCAGCGTCTTGCGCGTCAGTCCGGCAAGCTCCTCATACACCGGGCTCTCCGTGTTGACCTGGAAGCGCCGCAGATTCCCGACCTTCTCCGAGCGCACCAGCCCCGCCGCGGCGAGCTTGCCGAGTTCGCGCTGGAGCGACGCGCTACCGAGGCCCGTCAGCCGCCGCAATTCATTCAGGTGGTAGCTGCGCTCCGGCTGGCCGAACAGCCAGCGGAAGACGCGGGACTGGCTATCGGAGAACAGGGCCGATGAGATCGACATAGCCAGATATTAGCACGATCATGCCAATAGTTAGCATGATCGGTCAGCATCTCGTTCTTGCGGCAAATGCCTAGCGTTTCTTCTTCTCTGGCATCAGCACGAAGTCGTAGTGCACGGCGGCGACGCCGTCCTTGCCTTTCCTGAAGTCGACGATCAGCTCCGGCTAGACGCCGAAGACCGCGTCCGAGTCTAGGTACCTGCCGCCTTTCACGAAGAGGTGGGTGATCAGCGGTTTGTAGCCTCGGGCGGTGATCCAGAAGTGCAGGTGCGGCGGACGCATCGGGTGGCGGCCGGTGGCGGTGAGCATGCGGCCCACGGGCCCATCGTGCGGCACGGGGTAGAACTCGGGCCGGACGCAGCGGAAGTGAAAGAGGCCGTTCGCGTCGGTCCTGAAGATGCCGCGCAGGTTCATCGCCTTGCCCTTCTGCGAATCGTAGAAGCCGTCGGCGCCCGCCTGCCAGACGTCGAGCTCCGCGCCCGCGACCGGCCGGCCGCTCCGGTCTCTGACCGTGCCCGTGACGCGGCAGGGCACGCCGTCGCCGCGATGCTTCGAGATGCTCGCGCCCAACGGATAGAGCGGCGCCTTCCGCCGGTGGAAGGGCCCGAGCACTGTGGACTCGGTCGCGCCGCCGCCCGAGCGGTGGTTGATCGCGTCCACCAGCATCGAAACGCCGAGCGTGTCCGACATGAGGATGAATTCCTGGCGCTCGCCGCTGCACCAGTGGCCGGTGTCGGTGAGGAACCGGATCCCCCGGAACCATTCCTCCTCGGTCGGCTTCACCTCGCGCACGAAGTCGTGCATGTGGCGGATGAAGCTGGCCATCACCTGCTTCAGGCGCGGGTTGCGCGTGCCGCGGATGCGATGGAGCACCTCGCGGGCGAGATTCTTCTCGCTGAACCGGCGGATCGCCATGGCGGCCCCCTCTGCGCGGGATGCTAACATCGCGCCCGGAGGTGAAACCATGCGCGCCCTCGTTCTGATCGCCTCGCTGCTGCTCACCGTGCCGGCCGCGGCGCAGGAAAAATCCATCCGCTTCCTGCTCGCCTACCCGCCGGGGGCTTCGAGCGACATCCTCACGCGGCTGCTCGCCGACAGGATGCGCGCCTCGCTCGGCGTCGCAACCATCGTCGAGAACAAGCCCGGCGCCGCCGGCATCGTCGGCACCGAGGCGGCCAAGGGCGCCGCGCCCGACGGCGGCACGCTGCTCCTGTCGCCGCTCGCGCCGATGGTCGCCTTTCCGCATTCGCACGGCAGCGCGGTCCGCTACGACCCGTTCAAGGACTTCGATCCGGTGGCGCACATCACCGACTTCCAGCTCGCGCTGGTGGTCAACGCGGCGTTGCCGGCGACAACGCTCGGCGATTACGTCGTGCTGGTGAAGAAGGACCCGAAGGCGGGCGATTACGCTTCGGCCGCCGCCGGAAGCCTGCCGCACTATACCGGAGTGATGCTCGCCAAGGCGGCGGGGCTGGAGATGACCCACGTCCCCTACAAGGGCACCGCGCCCGCGCTGCAGGCGCTGGTCGCCGGCGAAGTCAAGGCGGCGATCTTCGTGCTGGCCGACGCGCTCACCACGGTGCGCTCGGGCAAGGCAAGGGTGCTCGCGGTCGCCGGGGCGAAGCGCTCGCCGATGGCGCCCGAAGTGCCGACCTTCAAGGAACTCGGCTACGCCATCGAGGCGAGCGCCTGGTACGCGCTATTCGCGCCCGCCGGCACGCCCAAGGCGCTGATCGAAAGGTACGCCAGGGCCGCGATCGAGGCGGTGCGCTCGCCCGAGATGAAGGTGAAGCTCGAGCAGATGGGCCTCGAGCCGACCGGCTACGGGCCCGCGGAGCTGGCGAAGATCCTGCGCAACGACTACGACAAGTGGGGGCCCGTGATCCGGGCGTCGGGCTTCAAGCCGACGCAGTGAACGTCCTCTTCGCGTCCACCGGCGAGAAGCCGGAGTTCTGGGTACCGCTGCTGCAGAAGCTGCTGCCCGCCGAGCGCTTTTTCGCCTGGCCGGACAACAACAGCGGCGATATCGACGTGGCTATCGTCGCCACGCATCCCAGGGGCGCGCTCGCCGGCCTGCCCAGGCTGAAGCTCATCCAGTCGCTGTGGATGGGCGTCGACAACATCGTCGCCGACCCCGATCTGCCCAGGGGCGTGCCCGTGGCGCGCCTGATCGACCCCGGCATGGTCGCGGCAATGGGCGAGACGGTGATCGCGCACGTGCTGGATTGGCACCGCCACTTCTGGTGCTACCGCGGGTTCCAGGCGCAGAAGCTCTGGAAGCGCCGCAGGCAGTACCTCGCCTCGGACCGCGGCGTGGGGATCCTCGGTCTCGGCGAACTGGGCGGCGGCATCGCGCTCAAGGTTCGCGCGATGGGCTTCAACGTCGCCGGCTGGAGCCGCCGGCCAAAGCAGTTGCCCGGCGTCTTCTGCTCGACCGATCTGGATGAAGTCCTGTCGCGCAGCGATGCCGTGGCCTGCCTCCTGCCCCTCACTCCCCACACCAGGGGCATCTTGAACAAAGACAGACTTCAAAGGATCCGGAAGGATGGCTGCCTGATCAACGTGGCGCGCGGCGGGCACGTGGTGATTCCCGATCTGCTGGCGCTGCTCGATTCCGGGCACCTCGCCCATGCCTACCTCGATGCCTTCGAGCCCGAGCCGCTGCCCGCCGACAGCCCGCTCTGGGCGCACCCGGGCCTCACGATCACGCCGCACATCGCGGCGCTCACCGAGCCGCGCACCTCGGCGGGCAAGCTCGCCGAGAACATCGAATGCATCCGGCGCGGCGAGATGCCTCCCAACACTGTCGATTTCGCCGCGGGGTACTGAAATGATCCGCAAGGACGTGAAGATCCCCTTCAATTGCTAGGTCGCGGCGCCGGACCTGTTCTGGCGAAACGATGACGGGCGCGCCCGACGTCTGCGACGGGAAGATGAAGTACGA
>JADLES010000110.1 GCA_020845995.1 Burkholderiales bacterium
ACCCGGAGATCGCCTGGGTGGGGCTCACCGAGGACGAGGCGAAGAAAGCAGGGCGCAAGGTCGGCGTCGCCAAATTCCCATGGGCCGCCTCCGGTCGCGCCATCGCCAACGCGCGCGACGAGGGCTTTACCAAGCTGATTTTTGACCACGAGACGCACCGCCTTATCGGCGGCGGCATCGTCGGCACGGGCGCGGGCGATCTCATCAGCGAGCTCGCGCTCGCGATCGAGATGGGCGCGGACGCAACCGACATCGGCAAGACCATCCACCCGCACCCGACGCTCGGCGAATCGATCGGCATGGCCGCCGAGCTCTACGAGGGCGTCTGCACCGACCTGCCGCCGGTGAAGAAGAAGTAGCGGGCAGGGCCGCCGCAGCCTGCTTCCCGTCAGCCGGCGATCTACCGCGCGCGCCGGCCAGATGCTCTCGTGGCGCAGGGAGGGAAGACAGGGCCCCTCCCCCGTCTCGGCGGCTCCAGCGTGCACAACCGGGTGTGCGTCGCAGCGGGCGATGCCGAGGGCCGAAAGAGCCTCGCCGCCTACATGCTGCGGGCGCCGTTCTCCCTGGAGAAGATGTCCTACGACGCGGCCCGGCCGTGATCTACCGCAGCCGGCTGCACGCGACCCTGAAGCGCAACTTCCAGGCGATGCCGGGCGCGTCCCACAGCTCGAGTCGATTCTTCGTTCCGTCAGGGCTCGCGCGCAGCACCAGCACGCGCGCATCGTCGAGCGCCGCGACCGCGTAGATGTAGGAAGCAGACATCGTCGCTCAGCCCGCCAGCCCGGCGCGCGCGCGGATCTGCGCGAGCAGCTCCTCGAGCTGCGGATGCGTGGCAGGCGGCGAGTCGATGACCAGGATGGCGGTGAGCCCCTGCGCCGAAGCGTGCTTCGAATGCCGCTCGGAGAACGTTGCCGGCTGCAAATAGCGTCGCGCAGCCGCATCGGGCACCTCGACGAAGAGTCCCCGGCGCGGGCCGGCATGCGGCACGGTCGGCAGGTCGCGGATGACCGCGCCGCGCACGTCGGCCCAGGCGATCGGGCCGATGCGGTCCTTCACGTTCGTCACGCCCGCATCGTCGAGACGCCACAGGCCGCCCGCGAACAGGAATCGCACCGCGACGAAGAGCACGCGAACGCTGAGCACGCCGAACACCAGCGAAAGCATCCACAGGGGCGCGAGGCCGAGGCGGAACGGGTCCGAGTCGATGGCAAGCCCCCAGACAGTGAATGCGAACGCGCCGAACAGGCCGAGCGCGCCGAATCCGAGGAACATCGCGAGCGGCAGGGTCACGGCGTCAGACGCCCTCGAGCAGCTTGCGCACGTCGATCGCGAGCTTGCACGGCTGGTATTTCGGGCTGTCGATGCCCTCGACGATCCCGCCGCGGAACGCGTGCAGCTCGAGCACGCGGTACTCGCGCGGCGCGAACACGCGCTTGCGGCGCGCGACGTCGATGACGAGCAGTCGCTGCATGCGGTCGTCGGTCCACTGCGGCACCGCGAGCAGCGTCGAGTCCTCCGACCACACCATCGACGGACTGCAGTTGCTCGCCGACTGGCCGTTGGAGAGCTTCAGCTCGCCGCTGGTGGGCGCGCCCATCGCGATCTCGCCGGGCTCGGTGACGGTTGCCAGCGTCGAGCCATCCGGGCTCTCCAGCCTCACGGTCTCGGTGCACCACGGCGAGATCGGCGTTTGATTTGCCATAACACCTTTTTGCGCGCGCGCCCTGGGGTCGATCGCATCACGAATTGTGCCAGATGAAGCCGCTCACCAGCCCGCCATCCGTCTCAATCGAGGGCTTGTCGCGGCAAGGGCTGGAAGGAACTTCCTATCCATGGCCCGTCGAACAGCTCCCCGGCGCGCTCAAGCAATTCCTTCTTCCACTGCGTGATCTGGTGCGGGTGCACCTCGAACTGCTCGGCCAGCTCCGAAAGCGTCCTGTCGCCCCGCACTGCCGCCAAGGCCATCTTCGCCTTCAACTCCGCCCCGTGATTCCGTCTTGGCCTTCTTGCCATCGTCCTCTCCGTCCATGCGGGCGATGCCGTCGCCCATCCGGGCGGAGATTGCGCTTGCCGGACTGTCTGAATTTCTGCGGCCACTTCTCCTTGGTCTGGCCAGCCTGGCCAGACATGCGTATACTGGCCCGACGAGCCACGGAGAAAGTCATGCGCCTCAACATACTGGAAGCTAAAAACCGCCTTTCCGAACTGGTGCGCGCGGCGCGCGACGGCACGGAAGTCGTGATCGCGAAGAACGGACGGCCGATGGTACGGCTGGTGCCCGTCGCGTCATCCGTAGGACTCAAGGGATTCGGTTCGCTGAAGGCGACGGAGCGTGTTCGAGGGAGCATCGACAAGGCGTTCACGCCCGCCGTCGAGCGCAAGGCTGCGCGGCTCTTCCTTGGTCGCTTGTGACACTGCTGCTCGATACCCAAGTCGCGATCTGGTGGCTCGTCGGCAGCCGCCGGCTCGGCGCTCCGGCGCGAAAGCTGCTCGCCGAATCAGCCTGCATATTGTCGGCGGCCAGCGTCTGGGAAGTCGCGATCAAGCACCGTCTCGGCAAACTGCCCGTCGGGCCGGCGCTGTTTCGTGATCGCATGCTCGCCTCCGGCGCCGAGATGCTGACGATATCCGACACGCATGCCGTCGAGACCGCCGCGTTGCCGCGCCATCACGACGACCCCTTCGACCGCATGCTGATCGCGCAGGCGCGCGTGGAAAAGTTGCGCGCTGTTTCCGCGGACAAGGCCTGGCGGGATTACGAACTCGATCTAGCGCCTGTCTGACGGATAGACTTGACACGCGCGGAGCTCTCCGAGTTGGAGGTGCCATGAGGAAAGTCTGGGCTGTAGGCGCTGCGTTCGCCGCTACGCTTCTTCTGACCGGCCAGGCGGCCGTCACACGGGACGGCATTCTCGACTCTACCGAGGCGCTGCGGAATATCCAGATCGGCACCACGACCTCGGCCCAGCTCACGGAGATCGCCGGCAAGTCGATGCGGGTCCAGCGAAAGCAAATGCGGAACTGATCGTTCACGCGAATGCTCCACTGGCCTGCGCGATCGCCTCTCGGCTGCTCCAACCGGTTGGCCGGCCGCGCGCGCAAGTCCTCGATACGCCGTGCCAGGTCGATCTGCTTCAACTTGCGCAGCGCCGGGCGCTCGATGTTGGCGAAGCGCGCCACGCGGCGCAGCCCGCCATCCGTCTCAATCGAGGGCTTGTCGCGGCAAGGGCTGGAAGGAAATTCCTCGCGGCCGACGATCCCCCGTCCGCCGTCCTCGCCCGCGTCGAGCGCTCGGTCCGTGTCTGACAGAGATTCTGCTGCGGTTTCTCATTCGATCACCTGATCAGCCTGCCGCCGACCGGAGGTTAACCCGCGGCCCTACATAGGATCTTCAAGGAATAGCCGGCCTCAAGACCGGCAGGAAAGGGGCGCT
>JADLES010000111.1 GCA_020845995.1 Burkholderiales bacterium
AGGTCCGCGTAGCGCAGCAGCGGCATGCCGCTCTGGCGCTCGCCGAGGAATTCGCCCGGTCCGCGCAGCCTGAGGTCGGCGCGCGCGATCTCGAAGCCGTCGCTCTGCTCGTAGATCACCTTCAGGCGCTCGCGCGCCGGCGCCGAGAGCGGCGAGGTGTAGAGGAGGATGCAGACGCTTGCGCGCGCGCCGCGCCCGATGCGCCCGCGCAGCTGGTGCAGCTGCGCGAGGCCGAAGCGCTCGGCGTGCTCGATTACCATGAGCGAAGCGTTCGGCACGTCCACGCCCACCTCGATGACCGTGGTCGCCACCAGCAGCTGCACCCGGCCCGCTGCGAACGCCTGCATGGTCTGCGCCTTCTCCTGCGCGGGCAGGCGGCCGTGCAGCAGGCCCACGCGCAACCCCTTCAACTCCCTGCGCAGCGAGCCGTAGGCATCGAGCGCCGTTTGCAGATCTCCGTCCTTCGAATCCTCGATGACGGGGCAGACCCAGTAGGCTTGCTGCCCCCCCGCGCAGGCGGCGCGGATGCGCTCCAGCACCTCGGCGCGCCGCCCGACCGAGACGAGGCGCGTGGCCACGGCGCCGCGCCCGGGCGGCAATTCGTCGATGGTCGACACGTCCAGGTCCGCGTAGTAGGTCATCGACAGCGTGCGCGGGATCGGCGTCGCGCTCATCATCAGCTGGTGCGGCACCGGCGCCGCCACGGGAGCGCCGGCCGGTTCGCCGCGGCGCGCGTGCGCGGCGGCCGTTCGCCGCAGCGCGAGCCGCTGCTGCACGCCGAAGCGGTGCTGCTCGTCCACGACCGCGAGCGCGAGCCGAGCGAAGCCCACGTTCTTCTGGAAGAGCGCATGGGTACCGATGGCGATGAGCGGCTTCGGCTCCTTGAGCATTCGCACCACGGCGTTCTTCTGCGCCACGGACAGGCCGCCGTGCAGCCAGGCGATGCTCACGCCGAGAGGCGCCAGCCACTCGGTGAACTTGCGCAGGTGCTGCTCGGCGAGGATTTCGGTGGGCGCCATCACCGCCGCCTGGCGGCCGGCGTCGAGCGCCGCGAGGCAGCCGATCGCGGCGACGATGGTTTTGCCGCTGCCGACGTCACCCTGCAGCAGGCGCTGCATCGGGTGAGGCTGCGCGAGGTCGCGCAGGATCTGCGCCATCGCGCGGCCCTGCGCGCGCGTGAGCAGGAACGGCAGGCCGCCGAGGAAGCGCTTGAGCAGCGGCCCGTTCGAGGGCAGCGGCGGAGCGTCGCGCGCTCGCCGCGCGCGGTAGGCGATGCGCATCGACAGCTGCTGCGCGAGCAGCTCGTCGAACTTGACGCGTCGCCAGGCAGGGCCTTCACGCGCGGCGAGCGTCGCCACAGGGGCATCCGGCGCGGGCAGGTGCAGCGAGCGCACGCTCGCCGAGAGCTCCGCGAGGTCGTAACTCTTTCGCATCTGCTCGGGCAGCGTGTCTTCGAGCCCGGCCTCCGCCAGCGCGGCGAGCACCAGCTTGCGCAGCTGCGCCTGGCCGAGGCCCGCGGTGGTGGGATAGACCGGCGTGAGCGAGGCAGGCAGCGGCTCGCCCGGCGCAACGATCCGGCAGCGCGGGTGCACCATCTCCGCGCCGAAGAATCCGGGGCGGACCTCGCCGAACGCGCGCACGGCGCGGCCCTCTTCGGCGGCGCGCTGGAACGCCTTCAGCTGGCTGCCGTAGAAATTGAGGAAGCGCAGCACGAGGCCCTCGGCATGCACGATCAACTGGCGCCGCGGGCGGAACGCGATCTCGGCGCGCCGTACCAGGGCCTCGACCAGCACCGGCGCTCCGGGCGCCGCCGCCTCGGGCGCGGTGAGGCGCGTCTCGTCCTCGTAGCGCAGCGGCAGGTGGAGCGCCAGGTCCTGCGGAGTGCGCAGGCCGAGCCTGGCGAGCTTCTTTGCGAGCGCGGGCGCTGGCGGGTCCGTCAACCGGCGTACAGAATGCAGTCGATCTCCACGAGCGCGCCGCGGGGCAGGCTCGCCACCCCGACCGCCGCGCGCGAGGGATAGGGATTGCCCACGTACTGGGCCATGATCTCATTGACGCGCGCGAAGTGGCCGAGATCGGTCAGGTACACGGTCATGCGCACCGCGCGATCCAGGCCCAGGCCCGCGGCCTGCGCGATCGCCGCGAGATTGCGGAACACGCGATGGATCTGCGCCTCGATGCCCTCGACCAGCTGCATGGTCTCCGGGTCGAAGCCGATCTGCCCGGAGACGTACACCGTGTCGCCCGCGCGCACCGCCTGGGAATAGGTGCCGATCGCGGCGGGCGCATCGCCCGTGTGGATGGGGATCTTCATGGAAGGAGTATCTTAGCCCAATGACCTCGCCCGCCATCGATCGCCTGGAGAAGCTCCTCGGCACGCCGCGCGACGGCGCGCTGCTGCGGTTTTCGCTGGGCCTGGAATTCGCGAAGGCGTCGGATCCCGCCAAGGCCATCGAGCATTTCCGTGAGTCGCTCGCGCGCGACCCGGGCTATTCAGCCGCCTGGCGCGCGCTCGGCAAGGCGCTGGAAGCCTCCGGGCGCGCCGAAGAGGCGCTCGCCGCCTACCGGGACGGCATCGCCGCCGCGCAAGCCCGGGGCAACAGGCAGGCGGAAAAGGAAATGACGGTGTTCGCGCGCCGGCTGGAGAAGCGCGCGCCGTCCTAGCGACGGGGCAGCGGCGATCCGCGGTACTGGTACTGGTGGAGACGAGGAGGATCGAACTCCCGACCTTCGCATTGCGAACGCGACGCTCTCCCAGCTGAGCTACGTCCCCACGGAGGGCGCGGATTCTACAGGAGAACGCACCCTTCGCACAGGGGTTCGGCTATCATCGCCGCATGCAAATCGCCGCGCCGTTCGGGTTCAAGGAGATCGTTCCTCTCAACCGGGAAAAGAAGGTCCGCCTGCTGCGCGCGGGCGAGGTGCCCGCCTTCGCCCGCGCCGTCAACGCCATGCCGATCAGCTACTCGGAGTTCGCGCCGACCGCGCGCGAGTATCCCATCGTGTTCACCGCGGCCGAAGGCAGCCAGAGCTACGGGCCGGTGGCGGTGCTGGGCATGGCGCAGGGCGAGAATCTCTACGACAACGCCGGCGCCTGGGCCGAGGGCGTCTACGTGCCGGCGTACGCGCGGCGCTTTCCCTTCTGCATGTCGAAGGTCACGATCAACAAGGTCGAGCAGAAGAACCGGCTGATCTGCGTGGAGAAAACGCACCTCGACGACGCGTCGGGAGAAGCGCTGTTCGACGCCAAGGGCGCGCCGCTGGAGAAGTGGAACGAGATCGAGCGCCTGCTCACCGAGTACGAGGCGGACCTGGAGCGCAGCCGCGAGATGTGCGGCATCCTCGCCGACTACGGCCTCTTTGAGCCTTTCACCATGCAAGCGAAGCTCAACAAGGGCGGCGATCCGTTCGCGATGCAGGGCATGCACCGCGTCGCCGAGGCGAAGATCGAGCACCTGAACGCGAGCCAGCTCAAGAACCTGGTGAAGAAGGGCATCCTCTCGCGC
>JADLES010000112.1 GCA_020845995.1 Burkholderiales bacterium
CGACGAGAACCTGCGCCGCGTCGTTGCCTCCGGCACGGCGCAGGCGCAGCCGGACTGGGCGCACTCGGTGCACGTCGAGCCGCGCGGCCTGGAGCCCGGGCGCTGGTACTGGTACCGCTTCCGGGCGGGCGATGCGCAAAGCCCGGTCGGGCGCACGCGCACCGCGCCCGCGGCGGGGACGCTGCCCGAGCGCCTGCGCTTCGCCTTCGCTTCCTGCCAGCACTACGAGCAGGGCTTCTTCGGCGCCCACCGCCAGATCGCGCGCGACGCGCCCGATCTCGTCGCCTTCCTCGGCGACTATATCTACGAGACGAGCTGGGGCAAGGCGCACGTGCGCAAGCACGACGCGCTTGAGCCCTATACGCTGGAGGACTACCGCCGCCGTTACGCGCTCTACAAGGCCGACCCCGACCTGCAGGCGGCGCACGCCGCCTGCCCCTGGATCGTCACCTGGGACGATCACGAGGTGGACAACGATTACGCCGACGACCGCCCCGAGGACGGCATGCCGAGGGAGCAGTTCCTCGAACGGCGCGCCGCCGCCTACCGCGCCTACTACGAGCACATGCCGCTGCCCGAGCGCATGCGGCCGAGAGGTCCGGACATGCGCATCTACACCAGCGTGGACTGGGGGGCGCTCGCGCGCTTTTGCCTGCTGGATGACCGCCAGTACCGGTCCTGGCAGGCCTGCCTGCGACCAGGGCGGCGCGGCGGCTCGAACACCGTCGACATCGAGGACTGCCCGCGCCTGTTCCGCCCCGGCCGCAGCATGCTCGGCCGGGCGCAGGAGCGCTGGCTGGAGGGTGCGCTGGAGAAGTCGCCGGCGCGCTGGAACCTGCTCGCGCAGCAAACGCCGATGGCGCAGTTCGACCAGAAGCCCGGCCCGGGCCGGCGCGCCTGGACCGACGGCTGGGATGGCTATCCCCTCGCACGCCGTCGACTCCTGGAATTCATTTCTTCAAAAGAAATTCAAAATCCGGTCGTGCTCGGGGGCGATGTCCACTCGTTCAATGTCAACGACCTCAGGCTCGACTTCGACGATCCGTCGGCGCCGGCGGTGGCCTCGGAGTTCGTCTGCACGTCGATCACCTCGCAAGCTTGGCCGCAGGAGCGGCTGAACGCGTTCCTGCCCGACAACCCGCACATGAAGCTGGTCGACAGCCGCTTTCGCGGCTATGTGCGCGTCGAGCTCACCCCCGCGCGCTGGACGGCAGACCTGCGCGCGATGGAGTCAGTGACGAGCGCGGACGCGGGATGCAGCACGCTCGCGAGCTTCGTGGTGGAGGACGGCAGGCCCGGACCGCAACGGGCCTGAGCGCGCGCCGTCAGGCCGCCAGGGCGGTCGCGCCCGCCTCCCGGCCGCAGTCGAGCGGGATGTACATGCACTCGGGCTCGTAGCAATCGGTGGGCGCGACGTAGCGCATGTTCAGCCCGGCCCGGCGCGCCGCGATCGAGCTCGGCGCGCTGCCGTGGATCAGCCAGGAATGGAAGAAGTAGAACTCGCCCGCCTCCAGGTTCAGCGTCACTGCCGCGGCGAGGTCGTCCTTGCTGAGCGCGCGCGTCTTCAGCAGCTCGGCGTGGAAGTTCTTGCGGAAGTCGCCGATCAGACGCTTGTGGCTTCCGGGCAGCACCTGGACAGCGCCGTTCTCCAAACCGACGCGATCGAGCGCCATCCAGCACGTGACGCTGGGCACCGGCCGTCCGTCGGGATAGTAGCCGCCGTTCTTCGCGCCGACGTCCTGGTGCCAGGGGACCTCCTCGTTCTTGCCCGGCAGCTTCACGTGGAAGCGGCTCTTGAAGAGAGCCACCCTTGGCAGGCGCAGCAGCTGCGCTGCGCGGCGCACGATCGAGGGGTGCGTGCAGACGTCGAAGACGCTCGGATCGCGCAGGTGCACGTCGCGCCGCTTCTTGAGCGGCACCGCGATGCGCCGCCAGTCGCCGTCGCAGCGGAACGGGCCCAGATAGCCTTGCTCGTCGAACCGGGCCAGCTCCTCCGGCGCGAGCTGGTAGCCCGTTTCCCTGGCCGTGCGGCGCGAGGCGCGCGCGCGCGCGTTGTCGAAACGCTCGGGATGGTTCCAGAAATCATCGGCCCGGCCGCCGTAGAAGCGCTCGAGCGCCTGGTTGACGATGCGCGCGGTCCGCAGCGCCGCCTGGGGCGACGCCGGCGCGCCGCCGCTGCGCAGCTCCTCGACGATCCCGCGCACGAGCGGCAGGTGCGCGCGGTCTTCCCTCGCGAAACGCAGGCGCTCGCGCCGCGGCGCCTTGCCGCGGCCGTGCAGGCGATCGAGCAGGCGCGCGCCCAATCCCTTCGCGACCGCCTCCGTGGACGGCCGCACCGAAACCAGCACCGGGCCGGTGGTCGACATCGCAGCCAGGCGCAGGCTGCCGTAGAGGCCGTCGATCACCAGCTCGTCGCGCGCCTCGGCGGCGGCGAAATCCCAGCACGCGGCGCCGACCAGGCCGTCGGCCGCGCGAAAGCTCAAACTCACCGCGTCCTCGGTCTCGTGCGCCGCGAGCACGTTGCCGGCGCTCGCGCCGGTCAGTTCCAGCGGACCGAACCAGTCGTCGAACAGATCGAGCACGTGGCCGGCGAGGTCGTGAAAGAGGCCGCCGCCGCTCTCGGCCGACAGGCGCCAGCCCGCCTCGCGCGGCGTCTTGGCGAGACGGTAGTCGACGCTCACCAGCGGGCCGAGGCGGCCCGAGCGCAGGACCTCCCGCACCGCGGCGGAGCGCGCGAGGAAGCGCCGGTAATAGGAGACATAGAGCGGCGCGCCGGCCTGCGCGAACGCCCGCATCATCCGCTCGAGCTCGCGGTCCGAGCGCCCGGCCGGCTTCTCCACCAGGCAGGCCTTGCCCGCGCGGGCGACCGCGAGCGCGTAATCGAGTTGATGCTGCGGCGGCGTGGCGATGTAGACGGCGCTGACCTCGGGATGCGCAATCAGCCCGGCCGCATCCGTAGTGGCGACCGGCGCCTGTAACCGCGCGGCCGCCTCGCGAAGCTTCTCGGGATCGCGGCGCATGACCGCCACGATCCGGCTCCCCGGAACAGCGGCGAGCGCGGGACCGGACTTGCGCAGCACGACATCGCCGCAACCGATGATTCCCCAGCCGATTTGCGCCCGCGTCATGTGCGCATTATGCCAACCCGGGGCGTGGCTCAGCGGTACGCGCCGCGCGTGGCCGAGAACGTCCGCCAGGCGAGCGGATGCTCGCGCTCGGCGCGCGCGCCATCCTTCAGCCAGGAATCGAGCGGCCGCCCCGAGCGCAGGCGCACGCCCGCGGCATAGAGCAGGCGCAGGAGGAGGATGACGCTGCTGGCGACAGTCCAGGCGACCACGCCTGCGAAGGCGAGATCGGCCCGGCCCGCCGCCAGTCCCAGGGTCAGGATGATCAGGCAGGGATTGCGCCGCGCGGTGATGAGCCGGAACCAGGCGTCGAACGGGCGCCACGCGAACAGGCTGCAATGCCCAAGCTGGTGGAACACGCCCTCGATCAGCCGGCCCGCGACGTAGCCTCCGAACACCAGCCAGCAAAGCAGCGCTACCGGCATGCCGGCCACCTCTCCCGCACCCAGGCTGAGCCCCCAGGCCACATACCAGAACGGCGGGTGAATGATATCCATGCCGTGATCGAGCACGTGGCCCATGCGGCTGCTCGCCACCGATACCCGCGCAAGCTTGCCGTCCACGGTGTCGAGCAGCGTCATGAGCCAGCCGCAGGCGAGCCCCAGCGCGTAGGCGCCGTGATAGAACGCGAACGTAGCCGCGAGCACGAGCAGCAGTCCGAAGCCCGTCACCATGTTCGGCGTGATGCCGAGCTGCGCGCACCAGCCGACCATCGCCCGCGCCGGGCGCGGCCACCACCACTTGGTGACGAAATCGGTGACGCCCTTGTAGGCGTTGCCGTAGAGCAAACCCTCCAGCTCCTCGCGCCGCTCGGGCGTCACCGCCTCGAGCAGCGGCGGGGTCGTTTTGCGAAGGTTGCGGTCGTAGCCGGCGAGCTGCGCCGGGGTGAGCCCGGTCATGCCCGCGGGCGGGGCCGCGCTGTCGCGCACGCTCGCGACCACCGCGTCCAGCGGGCTGTTCGCGCTTGTAGCCGCCGCCGTTCGGCCGCTTGCCGCATGCACGAGCAGCGCGTCCGGATGGGCGAGAAGTCCGCGCAGGGTGGCCAGCTCGAACAGAAACGCCGCGTTGATGACCAGCACCTGCTCCGCCCCACGCAGCGCGGCCGCTTCGCGCTCGAGTCGCCGGATGCCGAGCTGCGCGAGCTGCCGGCGCAGGCGCTCGCGGGCATCCAGCCCCCAGAGCGAGCAGGGCGCGTCCCCGACGATGAGCGCCGCGGTGGCTGCGCCCGGCGCTACCGGCACCTGAGGTTGGCTGACCAGTTCTCGATGGGCCTGGTGCAGTCCTGCGTGTGGACGCTGCGCGCCTCGTCCATCGGCGGGGCGGGCAGCGTCGAGCTGCCGTACATGCCGGCCTCGCTGTCCCAGTACTGGTTCAGCAGCGACCAGTTGAGCAGGAAGATCGCCACCGCGGCGACGCTCGCGGAGGAGGTGCTTCCCGACACATAGCCGGTCGTGCCGCCGGGCGGGCCGGCCGCCGGGCTCGTGGAGGAGTAGCGCACGTAGGGGTTGCTGCCGCAGCCGCCCAGCGCGAGCGCGAGCGCTAGCGCGCCGGCGATGCGGCGGCGCGCGAAAGGCGGTCTCGAACGGCGGTCCATGGCGAGGTCTCGGGCGGCGATTCAATCAATATTGTCTCGCATCCCGCGCCATCCAGCTCGCGCAGGGCTGCGTACAGCCGTCGCGCATACGCCTGCGGGTCCTTCGGCATGCGGATCCAGTAGTCGACGCGCTCGTCCGGCCGCGAAAACGCGAGCACGGCCACGCGAGCGCCTCGCCTCGCGATCTCGGCGTCCAGCTCGTGCGCCGGCACGAGCAGCGCGGGCGTCTTCGGCGCGTAGTGCCGCGCGAGGCCGCCCGAATGCCTGGGCGAGCCTGCCTCCTTCTCAAGGACCTTCTCTTTCAGGACCTCCTCGAGCGCATCCCTGGAAACATGTCCCGGCCGGAGCAGGACCGGCGTTCCGCAAGACAAGTCCAGGATCGTCGATTCGATGCCCACCTCGCTGGATCCGCCCTCGAGCACGAAATCAACCTTTCCGCCGAGCTCGCCGCGCACATGCTGGGCGGTCGTCGCACTCACGTTGCCGAACTCGTTGGCCGAGGGCGCGGCCACGCCGCCGCCGAACTCGAGCAGCAGTTCCCGCGCCACGGGGTGCGAGGGCACGCGCAGGCCGACGCTGTCCTGGCCGCCGGTGACGAAGTCCCCTGCCTTCGCCGAGCGCTTGAGGACCAGCGTCAGCGGACCGGGCCAGTATTTCGCCGCGAGCCTGCGCGCGGCTTGCGGAACCTCCCTCGCCCATTCAAAAGCATCTTCCGCAGAGGAGAAATGGACGATGACCGGATGATTCTTGGGGCGACCCTTGACCGCGTAGAGGCGCGCCACCGCCTCGGCATCGGCGGCGTCGGCGCCCAGGCCGTACACCGTTTCGGTAGGAAACGCGACGAGTCCGCCGTTGCGCAGGATCTCCACCGCGCGCCTCATTGTTTCGTCCACGGCGCGATGCTAACCCGGGCGAGCCGACGGGCGCCGGCCCTGCCGCGTTCAGGGCAGGCACCGGCAGCGAAGGTCCCATCGCCTGTTTCCGCTCCTCCGGACTGCCTCAGGCGGCGGGTACTTTGAGCCCGCGCTGCACCGCCGGCCGGGCGACGAAGGCGTCGAGCACGCGGCGCACTTCCTTGAAGCGCTCGTAGCCGACCAGTTCGGCCGCTTCGTAAAAGCCCACCAGGTTGCGCACCCACGGAAAGATGGCGATGTCAGCGATCGTGTAGTCGGCGCCCATCATCCAGGCGCGGCCTTGCAGGTGGCCGTCGAGCACGCCGAGCAGGCGCGCGCTCTCGGCGACATAGCGATCGCGGGGGCGCTTGTCGGCGAAGTCCTTGCCGGCGAACTTGTTGAAGAAGCCGACCTGGCCGAACATCGGCCCGATGCCGCCCATCTGGAACATCAGCCACTGCAACGTGTGATAGCGCGCCGCCCGGTCGGCGGGCAGCAGCCGGCCGGTCTTTTCGGCCAGATAGACGAGGATCGCGCCCGACTCGAAAAGCGCCAGCGGCTCGCCGCCCGGCCCGTCGGGATCGATGATGGCCGGGATCTTGTTATTCGGGTTGAGCGACAGGAATTCGGGCGACACCTGATCGTGAGCGTCAAAGCTGACGCGGTGCGCCTCGTAGGGCAGGCCGGTCTCCTCGAGCAGGATCGAGACCTTGACGCCGTTGGGCGTGGGCAGGGAATAGAGCTGCAGCCG
>JADLES010000113.1 GCA_020845995.1 Burkholderiales bacterium
GCCGCGATGATCCGGCGCCTGCGCGCCAACCTGCTCGATGAGCTGCAGAAGCAGTACGTGGTCACCGCGCGCGCCAAGGGCATGCCGCAATTCCGGCTGCTGGTGAAGTATCCGCTGCGCATGGCGCTCAACCCGTTCATCTCCGACATCGGCAACCTGCTGCCCTCGGTCATCTCGGGCTCGGCGGTGGTGGCGGTGGTGCTGTCGCTGCAGACGTCGGGCCCGATGCTGCTGGACGCCCTGCAAAGCCAGGACCAGTATCTGGCCGGCTCGTTCCTGATGTTCCTCGCGCTGCTCACGGTGATCGGCATGTTCATCTCCGATCTGCTGCTGGCGGCGCTCGATCCGCGCATCCGCCTCACCGGGGGCATCGCCAAGTGAGCGCGAAATCCGAGGCGCGGCTCGAGCACTACGTTTCCGCCGAGCCCTTCGAGCCGCTCGCCACCGAGACGCTCACCCCCGAGCAGGAGCGCTTCTACCGCGCCTCGCAGTGGCGGATCATGTGGTGGAAGTTCCGCCGGCACCGCATCGCGGTGGCCTGCGCCGCGATCCTGCTCGCGGTCTACGCCTCGATCCTGGTGAGCGAGGTGCTCGCGCCCTACAACCTGCATACGCGCGACTCGCGCAACATCTACGCGCCGCCGCAGCGGTTGCACCTGTTTCACGAGGGCGGCTACGTGGGGCCCTTCGTCTACGGCTACCGGATGGAGCTCGACCAGCAGACCATGCGGCGCGTCTTCACCCCGGATCCGGCCAAGGTGCAGCGCCTGCGGTTTTTCTGCAGCGGCGACGAGTACGAGTTCTGGGGGCTGGTCGAAGGCAGCTTTCACCTCGTCTGCCCGGCCGAAGGCGGGACCTTCTTCCTGTTCGGCACCGACCGGCTGGGGCGCGACGTGCTCTCGAGGATCATCTACGGCACCCGCATCTCGCTGACGGTGGGCCTGCTCGGCATCGCGGTGAGTTTCGTCATTGGCATCGCCCTGGGCGGCATCTCCGGCTACTACGGCGGCTGGGTGGACAACGTCATCCAGCGCTTCATCGAGATGGTGCGCTCGTTCCCGGAGCTGCCGCTGTGGATGGCGCTCTCGGCGGCGCTGCCCGTGAACTGGAGCCCGGTGCTGATCTACTTCGGCATCACCATCATCCTCGGGCTGCTCGACTGGCCGGGCCTTGCGCGCGCGGTACGCTCGAAGCTTCTCGCGCTGCGCGAGGAGGACTTCGCGCAGGCCGCCGTGCTGATGGGCGCCTCGCCCGGGCGGGTGATCGCGCGCCACCTGCTGCCCAGCTTCACCAGCCACCTGATCGCCTCCCTCACGCTGTCGGTGCCGGGCATGATCCTCGGCGAGACGGCGCTGTCGTTCCTCGGCCTCGGCCTCAGGCCTCCGGTCACCAGCTGGGGCGTGCTGCTCAACGAAGCGCAGAATATCAACGTGGTCGCGCTCTACCCCTGGCTGATGCTGCCGGTGGTGCCGGTATTCGTGGTGGTGCTCGCCTTCAACTTCTTCGGCGACGGCCTGCGGGACGCGGCCGACCCGTACAAGTGATTAAAGCTTTAACTCAAGCCCTTCTTTCGCGAGGATAGCGCCCGGCAACGCCGCCGCCACCTCGCGGCCGAGCGCATCGAGCATGTCGTCGTCGTGGTCCGGGTCGTGGTGGAAGACGACGAGCTTTTTCACGCGCGCCGCCTTGCACAGGCGCACCGCCTCCTGCCAGGTCGAGTGGCCCCAGCCGACGTACGAGCGCGCGTATTCCTCGTCGGTGTACATGCAGTCGTAGACGACGGCGTCGGCGCCCTCGATCAGGCCGAGCACGCTGCGGTCGGGCTGGCCGGGGACGTGCTCGGTGTCGGTGACGTAGCACAGCGATTTCCCCGCGTACTCGATGCGGTAGCCGGTGGCGCCATTGGGATGGTTGAGGGGCGCGGTGCGTACGGTGACGCCAGGCGCCCGCTCGAGCGGCAGTACCTCCCCGCTCCGGAAGTCGCGGTATTCGATCTGCGCCTTGAACACCTCGGGCGGCACCGGGAACAGCGGGGCCATCATGAACTCGCGCACCACGCGCTGCAGGCTCAGCCCGCCGCCCAGGTGGCCCGCCCAGAGGCGGAAGCGGTTCCGCTCCTGGAAGAACGGCTTGAAGAAGGGCAGCCCGCAAACATGGTCAAAATGTGTGTGGGTCAGCAGGATGTCGGCATCCAGCGGCGCCTCGGCGAGCAGGCGGTTGCCCAGGCAGCGCACCCCGGTGCCGGCGTCGAGCAGCAGCAGGCGCGCGCCGCAGCGCACTTCGACCGAGGAGGTGTTGCCGCCGTAGCGGGTGGTCGCGGGGCCGGGCGCGGCGATGCTGCCGCGCACGCCCCAGAATCGAGCCAGGAAGCCGTCCCGCGCTGCGTTTGCCTCGCTCACGGCCGCTACTGTGGCACGAACCCGCGCCGCTTGCACTATGATCCGCCTGCATGGAACGGTCCCTGTTCCGCTTCATCATCCGCCACAGCAAGCGCGAGCAGGCGATGATCCTGCCGCTGGTCATCGCGTCGATGCTGATCTACTTCTCGATGCTCGACCTGCCCAAGGCGATCATCAACGAGGCGATCCAGGGCAAGCGCTTCCCGAGCGCGGACACGACGGTCGCCTTCCTCCAGGTGCAGCCGACGCTGCCGCAGTTTCTCGGCGGCCGCACGCTGGCGATCTTCGACGGCTTCCCGCTGCAGCAGCTGCCGTACCTGCTCGCGCTGACGCTCGCGTTCCTCGCGCTGATCGTCGTCAACGGCGCGCTCAAGTTCCAGATCAACACCATGAAGGGCTGGCTCGGCGAGCGCATGCTGCGGCGCCTGCGCTACGCCCTGTTCGACCACATCCTGCGTTTCCCGATGTCGCGCTTCCGCAGGGTCAAGTCGGCCGAGCTCGCGACCATGATCAAGGACGAGGTCGAGCCGCTCGGCGGCTTCGTCGGCGAGTCGCTGATCGCGCCGACGTTCTACGCGCTGGAGGCGTTCACGGCGATGTTCTTCATCATGTACCAGCATGTCTACCTTGGCCTGATCGCCCTCGCCGTGGTCGCGGCGCAGGCGATGATCATCCCGCGGCTGCGGCGCCGGCTGCTGGTGCTCTCGCGCGAGCGGCAGTTGAGCGCGCGCCAGCTCGCCGGCCGCATCGCCGAGGTCGCCGACGGCGCGATCGAGGTGCACGCCAACGACACCTCGAACTACGAGCGCGCCGAGATCTCCTCGCGGCTGGGGCGCATCTTCCGCATCCGCTTCGAGCTGTACCAGCGCAAGTTCATGATCAAGTTCCTCAACAATTTTCTCTCGCAGCTCGCGCCCTTCTGCTTCTACCTGGTCGGCGGCGCCCTGGTGATCAAGGGCAGCCTGGACATCGGCACGCTGGTGGCGGTGATCGCCGCCTACAAGGACCTGCCCAGCCCGATCAAGGAGCTGATCGACTGGGACCAGCAGCGCCTCGACGTGCAGATCAAGTACACGCAGGTGATCGAGCAGTTCGCCGTCGAGGACCTGTCGCCGGCCGCGCTGCAGGCGCCCGTGGCCGACGCGCAGCTGCCGCCCGCGCAGGGCGCGCTGCGCGTCTCGGGCCTTTCCCTTTCGGGCGAGGCCGGCACCAAGATCCTCGACGGCGTGTCCTTCGAGGTGGGCCTGGAGCAGCACGTCGCGGTCCTGGGTTCGCACGCCTCCGGCGCGGGCGAGCTGGCGCAGCTGCTCGCGCGGCTGCTCGCGCCCAGCAGCGGCCGCATCGAGGTGGGCGGCGTCGACATCACCAAGGCGCCGGAGTCGGTGACCGGGCGCGCGCTTGCCTACGTCGGGCCCTCGGCCTACCTGTTTCCCGTGAGCGTGCGCGACAACCTGGTCTACGGCCTCAAGCACTTTCCGCTGCGCGAGGCGGCGTACGAAGGCGAGGCGCTCGCCGAGCGCGAGTTCCAGGTGCGCGAGGTGCGCCGCACCGACAGCACGCAGCTCGATTTCAACGCCGACTGGATCGATTACGCCGCCGCCGGCGCGGCCGGTCCGGAAGACCTGGACGCGCGCATCGCCGAGTTCCTGCGCGTCGTCGACCTGGAGGAGACCATCTTCGAGCTGGGACTGCGCAGCGCGGTCGATGGCGCGCGCCACCCGGGCCTGGCCGACAGCGCGCTGCGCGCGCGCGCGGCGATGCGCGCGCGGCTCGGCGCCCCCGGCATGCAGGGGCTGGTCGAGCAGTTTGACGCGGCCCGCTACAACCGCAACGCCACGCTGGCGGAGAACCTGCTCTTCGGCACGCCGATCGGCAGCAAGATCTTCGACATCGAGAACCTGGCAAGCAACAGCTATGTGCGCCAGGTGCTGCGCGAGCAGGGCCTTGCCGAGGACCTGCTGAAGATGGGCCACAAGCTCGCCGAGACCATGGTCGAGCTGTTCAGCGGCCTGCCGCCCGGCCACGAATTCTTCGAGCGTTTCAGCTTCATCCGGCAGGACGACCTGCCGGAGGTGAAGGCGGTGCTCGGCCGCGTCGCCGACGCGGGGCTGGCGGGCATCGAGGAGGCCGACCGCGACCTGCTGCTCGCGCTGCCGTTCAAGATGATCCCGGCGCGCCACCGCCTCGGCCTCATGGACGAGGCGTTCGAGGGGCGCATCCTCGCCGCGCGCCGGGCCTTCGCCGCCAACCTGCCCGCCGAGATGCGCGGCGGGGTCGAGTTCTTCGACGCCGACCGGTTCAACGGCGCGGCGAGCCTGCAGGACAACATCCTCTTCGGCAAGGTCGCCACCGGCCAGGCGCAGGCGGGGACGCGCGTCGGCGCGATGCTGCACGACGTGCTCGAGGAGCTGCGGATGCGCCCGCAGGTGGTGTCGATCGGCCTGGGCTACCAGGTCGGCATCGGCGGCGCGCGGCTTGCCACCCCGGACCGGCAGAAGCTCGCCATCGCCCGGGCGCTGCTCAAGCGCCCGGTGGTGCTGATCCTGGACCAGGCGGCATCGGGGCTGGACGCCGGCGCGCAGAACCGGATCGTGTCGAGCGTTCTCGAGAGCCGCAAGGGGCAGTGCGTGGTCTGGACGCTGCAACGTAACGACCTCGCCGAGCGCTTCGGCCATGTGCTGGTCGTGGAGCGCGGCCGCATCGCCGAGCAGGGGCGCTTCGCCGACCTGAAGGGCAGCGGCGGCGCGCTGCAAAAACTACTGAGCGCCGGCTAGGGATGCGGCGCGACCGCGAAGGAGGGGAACCATGACCCTGGAACAGGAATTCGAGCTGATCCGCCGGGTGCCGATCTTCAGCACCACCGACCCCTCGATGCAGAAGCTGCTCGCCTTCAGCAGCGACCGGCTCACCTACGAGGAGGGCCAGCTCATGTTCAGCGCGGGCGACCCTCCCGACAGCGCCTATATCGTCATGGAAGGCGAGGTGGACATCACCGTGCCCACGCCCAAGGGGCCGCTGCTGGTGAACACGCTCGGGCGCAACGACGTCATCGGCGAGATCGGCATCTTCGGCGACGTGCCGCGCACCGCGACCGCGACCGCGCGCACGCGCATCGAGGTGCTGCGCATCTCGCGCGACGTGTTCGTCAACGTGATCCGCGGCAACCCGGACGCGGCCATCGCGCTGGTGCGCATCCTCGCCGACCGCCTGGCCAAAACCACCGCCCAGTTGCGCCGCATGGCCGCCGAGGCCGGCAAGTAGGCTTCAGTGAAGGACGCGCGGCACCGATAGCGTGAATTCGGGAATCGGCGCTTCGAAGCGCGTGCCGTCCTCCGCGACCATCTGGTAGCTGCCGCGCATCGTGCCCACCGGCGTGGCGATGGCGGTGCCGCTGGAGTATTCGTGCTGCTCGCCGGGGCGCAGCACCGGCTGCGCGCCGACCACGCCCAGGCCGCGCACTTCCTGCACCAGGCCCTGCGCGTCGGTGATGATCCAGTGCCGGCTGATCAGTTGCGCGGTCGCGCTGCCGGTGTTGCGGATGGTGATGGTGTATGCGAACACGTAGCGCCCGGCCTTGTCGTCGGACTGCTCTGGAACGTACTGCGCCGCCGGGCGGACCGTGATCTCGTAGCGTTTCTCGCGGGCCATGCGCGCACATTGTAAGACCATGACGCGGGATAGAATTGCCGCGCCATGACCGCCCGGACCGACCGCGCCTTCCGCATCGCCCCATCAATCCTCTCGGCCGACTTCGCGCGCCTCGGCGAGGAAGTGGCGGCGGTGGAGGCGGCGGGGGCGGATCTCCTGCACTTCGACGTGATGGACAACCACTACGTCCCCAACCTGACCGTCGGGCCGCTGGTCTGCGCCTCGCTGCGCCCGCGCACGAAGCTGCCGATCGACGTGCACCTGATGGTGAAGCCGGTCGACCGTCTCGTGCCCGAGTTCGCCAGGGCGGGCGCGAACCTGATCAGCTTTCATCCCGAGGCGTCCGAGCACGTCGATCGCACCATCGCGCTCATCCGGGAGAGCGGCTGCAAGGCGGGCCTCGCCTTCAATCCGGCGACGCCGCTCGGGTTCCTCGACCATACGCTCGACAAGCTCGATCTCGTGCTCTTGATGTCGGTCAACCCCGGCTTCGGCGGCCAGCAGTTCATCGCCTCGGTGCTGCCCAAGATCGCGGAAGCGCGCGGCCGGATCGCGAAGAGCGGGCGCGACATCTGGCTGGAAGTGGACGGGGGGGTCAGGGCCGACAATATCGCCGAGATCGCGAAAGCGGGCGCCGACACCTTCGTCGCCGGCTCGGCCATTTTCGGCGCGAAGGACTACGCCGCCACCGTGCGCGACATGCGTACGCGGCTTGCCGCGTCCTGACGGCGGCTTGCCGCGTCCTGACGGCGGCTTGCCGTGGTATAGTGGAGCGGTCATGAGGCAACGTTTCTCCTTCTCCTCCGCCCTCTGCTGGCGCCGCTGGCGCAGCTAGATCCCGCCGTGCCGCGGGCGCAGGCCCGCATCCCGCAGTTCCCCCAAACGCAGTTCGCAGTTCGCAGCCGGATGGTTGGAGTCTTCATGACCGAAGAGGAATTCCACGGCCTTGCCGGGCGGGGCTACACCCGCGTGCCGGTGGTGCTCGAGGCGCGCGCCGACCTCTACACGCCGCTCGCGGTGTACCTGAAGCTCGCGGGCGGCCCCTACACCTATCTTCTCGAATCGGTGGTCGGCGGCGATCGCTTCGGCCGCTACTCGTTCATCGGCCTCGCCTGCGCCGAGCGCATCGAGGCGAGGGGCGGAGCGGTGCGGCGCGTCCTGCGCGAAGCGCGCGGCAAGGACGTCTGCATCGAGTCGGCCGGCGGCGAGGCATCGCCCGCCGACCCGTTCGAGTACGTCCGCGCCTACCTCGCCCGCCAGCGCGTCGCGCCCGTGCCCGCGGCGCTGCGCTTCGGCGGCGGGCTGGTGGGCTATTTCGGCTACGAAACGGTCGCGCACGTCGAGCCGACGGCGCTGCGCAGGTCCAAGCCCGACGCGATCGGCACGCCCGACATGCTGCTGCTCGTGTCCGACGAGCTTGCCGTGGTGGACAACGTGCTCGGCAGGCTGTACCTGGTCGTCTATGCCGATCCGCGCGAGCCGGGCGCGTGGCGCGCGGCGCGGGAGCGCCTCGGGCAGCTGCATGCGCGTCTGGCCGCGCCGATTCCCGGGGAGACCGCCTCCGCGATCCGCTCCGGAAGGCCGGCGCGGGAATCCGCGGATCTGTCCTGCAGCGTCACCGAGGAGCAGTTTCTCGCCGCGGTGCGCCGCTGCAAGGAATACATCCTCGCCGGCGATTGCATGCAGGTGCAGATCTCGCAGCGGACGACGCGCGATTTCGGCGCGCCGCCACTGGAGCTCTACCGCGCCCTGCGCGGCGTCAATCCCTCGCCGTACATGTACTACTTCGATTTCGGCGACCACCACGTCGTCGGCGCGTCGCCCGAGATCCTGGTGCGCCTCTCGGGCGGCACTGTGACGCTGCGGCCGATCGCCGGCACGCGCCCGCGCGGCGAGACCGCCGAGGCCGACGCCAGGATCGCGGGCGAGCTGCTCGCCGACCCGAAGGAGCGCGCCGAGCACGTGATGCTCATCGATCTGGGGCGCAACGACGTCGGCCGCGTCGCCGCGGTCGGCAGCGTCAAGGTCACCGAGCAGATGGTGATCGAGCGCTACTCGCACGTGATGCACATCGTCTCCAACGTGGACGGACGCATCGCGCCCGGGCTGGACGCGATCGACGTGATCCGCGCCGGCTTTCCGGCCGGCACGGTCGCCGGGGCGCCCAAGGTCCGCGCCATGGAAATCATCGACGAGCTCGAGCCGGTCAGGCGCGGCATCTACAGCGGCGCGGTCGGCTACCTCGGCTTCAACGGCGACATGGACGTGGCGATCGCCATCCGCACCGCGGTGCTGAAGGAGGGCCGGCTGCACGTGCAGGCCGCCGCGGGCGTGGTCGCCGATTCCGACCCGCTCGAAGAGTGGCGCGAAACCCAGCACAAGACGCGCGCGATCCTGCGCGCCGCGGAGCTCGCCGCATGCTCCTGATGATCGACAACTTCGATTCCTTCACCTATAACCTGGTGCAGTATTTCGGCGAGCTGGGCGCCGAGGTGAAGGTCGCGCGCAACAACGCCGTCACCCTGGACGAGATCGAGCGCATGGCGCCGGCGCGGATCGTGATCTCGCCCGGCCCGTGCACGCCGGACGAGGCGGGCATCTCGCTCGCCGCGATCGGCCGGTTCGCGGGCCGGATTCCCATCCTCGGCGTCTGCCTCGGCCACCAGGCGATCGGCCAGGCGTTCGGCGCCAGAGTGGTGCGCGCGGGCAGGGTGATGCACGGCAAGCTGAGCCGGGTCAGCCACGACGGCAGGGGGCTTTTCCGCGGGCTGCCGGAGGACTTCGCGGCCACGCGCTATCACTCGCTGGCGATCGAGCGAGAGTCGCTGCCGGCCTGCCTCGAGGCGAGCGCGCGCGCCGAGGACGGGGAGATCATGGGCCTGCGCCACCGCGAGCTGGCGGTCGAGGGCGTGCAGTTTCACCCCGAGGCGCTGCTCACCGAGCACGGCCACGCGATGCTGGGGAATTTCTTGCAAGGGAGGCAGTCATGAAAATCGGCATCGCCGAGGCGATCCAGCGCACCGTCGAGCACCGCGAGGTGTTCCACGACGAAATGCTGCACATCATGCGCCAGATCATGCGCGGGGAGCTCACGCAGGCGCAGATCGCGGGCTTCATCATCGGCCTGCGGGTGAAGAAGGAAACCGTGGGCGAGATCGCCGCCGCGGCGCAGGTGATGCGCGAATTCGCGACCATGGTCGAGCTGGAAGACCACCGGCATGTGGTCGACGTGGTGGGCACGGGCGGCGATGGCGCGCATACCTTCAACATCTCGACCGCGGCGACCTTCGTCGCCGCGGCGGCGGGCGCGAAGGTCGCCAAGCACGGCAATCGCTCGGTGTCTTCGCGAAGCGGCAGCGCCGACGTGCTCGAGGCGCTCGGCGCGGCGCTCGAGCTCGCCCCCGCGCAGATCGCGCGCGCGATCCAGAGCGTGGGCGTGGGCTTCATGTTCGCGCCCGGCCACCACCCGGCGATGAAGCATGCCGCGCCGGTGAGGAAGGAGCTGGGGGTGCGCACGATCTTCAACATTCTCGGCCCGCTCACCAACCCGGCGGGCGCGCAGAACCAGCTGCTTGGCGTGTTTCACCCCGACCTCGTCGGCATCCAGACGCGCGTGCTGCAGCGCCTGGGCGCGAAGCACGTGATGGTGGTGCACGGGCGCGACGGCCTGGACGAGATTTCGATCTCCGGGCCCACCATGGTCGGCGAGCTGGCGAAGGGCGAGGTACGGGAGTACGAGCTGCACCCGTCGCAGTTCGGCCTGGAGGTGTACGACCGGCGCGCGATCCAGGTCGGCTCGGTGGAGGAGTCGAAGCAGATGATCCTCGCGGTGCTGGAGAACCAGGCCGGCCCCGCGCTCAACATCGTCGTCCTCAACGCGGGCGCCGCGCTCTATGTCGCCGGCGTCGCCAGGTCGCTCGAAGCGGGCATCGAGCGCGCGCGCGAGGCGATCGCCAGGGGCGATGCGCGCCGCAAGCTGGAGGAATTCATCGCCTTCACGAAAAAGCACGCGAAGGGCTGATGGCCGGCGCGCCCCACATCCTCGCGCGCATCCTCGCGCGCAAGCGCGCCGAGCTGGATGCCGCGCGCGCCGCGGTGCCCCTCGCGGAGATGCAGCGGCGCGCCGCGGCGGCGCCGGCGCCCCGCGATTTCCTCGGCGCGCTCCGCGCGAAGATCGACGCCGGCCGGCCGGCGGTCATCGCCGAAATGAAGCGCGCGAGCCCCTCCAGGGGGGTTCTGCGCGCGGACTTCGATCCGGCGGCGATCGCGCGCGCCTACGAATCGGGCGGCGCCGCCTGCCTGTCGGTGCTGACCGACCGCGAGTTCTTTCAGGGCGACCCGGTGCACCTCGCGCAGGCGCGCGCAGCCTGCCGCCTGCCGGTCCTGCGCAAGGATTTTGTGACCGAGCCGTACCAGGTGTACGAGGCGCGCGCCCTGGGTGCGGACTGCATTCTGCTGATCGCGGCCGCACTGGCCCGCCAGGACATGCAGGGCCTGGAAGCGAGCGCACGCTTACTTGGGATGTCGGTGCTTGTCGAGGTGCATGACGCGGGCGAGCTCGAAGCCGCGCTCAGCTTGCAGACGCCCCTCATCGGCATCAACAACCGCGACCTGCGGACCTTCGAGACCACGCTGCAGACGACGCTGGCATTGCGGGCGCGGATTCCCGAGGGTCGCATCGTCGTATCCGAGAGCGGGATCGCGGGCAAGGAGGACGTGGCGCTGCTGCGAGGTGCGGGCGTGCAGGCATTCCTGATCGGCGAAGCACTGATGCGCGCTGCCGATCCGGGGAGAGTGCTCCGGGAGCTTGGTAACTGATTGATTTTCATTGATTCCTTGGCCTGTTGCGGAGATGCAACAAAACGCTGGAAAAGAGTGATTTCTTTGGCGTTTTTCTTGCTCCGCCGAGGGCGCGGGCCCGACAATGCTGACAACTTCTCGTTGGAGAGGTTGAGTCGGGTGGCGGTTTCGGTCTTCGCAGTTCGCAGTCGGCCGCTGCGTGCCGCCCGGAACATCAACGAATCAGGAGATTTCTGAATGAAAAAGAAAATTGCAGCGGTCGCGGTGGCCGGTCTCTTCGCCGCCCCTGTCGCCGCGCTCGCGCAATCGAGCGTGACGATCAGCGGGTTGCTGAAGGGCGGGCTCGAGAACCTGAAGCTGGGCGATTTTTCGGCAATGAGGA
>JADLES010000114.1 GCA_020845995.1 Burkholderiales bacterium
ACGGAGCGAGCCGAGAAGGAGGAAGGGGCGAGCTCGGCTGGGCAAGGGAGCTGCCCGCCAACACGGCAAGGACGAGGGCGCAGACGAACCGCATCGCGGCATTCTACCGCGTGCGCCCCTCCAGCAGGGCGCGCTTGATCGCGAGAATTTCCTTCATCGAGATGCGGCCGCCGCCGTCGCGGGCGAGCGCGCACGGCCAAAGCGTTCCTGATGGCGGAGTTGCCCCGGTCGACTGCACCCGCGGGCCGGCGTAAAGCTTCGCCATGCAGTACCATTTCCTGCAAGGGGAGAGGCGATTTGTTTTTCCGTCCGATCGAGCCGCGCGGCGACATGATGGAGGCGACACAGCATCTGCTGGCCTTCAGCCTGCTGCTGCCGATCGTGTTCCTGCTGGTGATCGGGCACCTCTGGCTGCTGTCGGGCCAGATCCTCAGCCAGGGCATCTGGACGCTGCTCATCTACATGGGCATGCAAATCGCGATGCTCGCCGTGCAGCCGGTCGGCTGGGCCTATCTCGCCGGCATCCTCATGGTCACCGCGCTGCTGCATTTCGCGTTCTACGGTTCGGTGATGACGGTGCTCGCGCGGCTGAAGGCGCTCTCGCTAGCCAACCTGCTCGTCGCGACCACGCTGCTCGCGGCGGCCGGCGCAGGACTCCTGCCGGTGCTGACTGGTTACGGCAACACGGAACCGCGCCACCGGCTGCCGCTATTCGAGGACTTCGCCGAGTCCTTCCTCGCGTACAGCATCCTGCTCGCCCTGGGCGCGCTGTTCGAATGGATCTGCGTGCGCACCGGCCCCAGGCCGGCGCCGGCGGTCGCGTGAACGCGATCGTCAGCGGTCTCAAGCTCGCGGTGCTCGCGCTGCCGGTGGCGGTCTGGTTGGTCGCGCAGCAGTCTCGCGTGCACGATGCAGCGAGGGGCGGCGGCGTGGAGCAGGTCCGGGCGGCGCTCAAGCCCTGGAAGGAAATCGACGGCATGGACCGCCAGGGCAGGACGCCGCTCGCCCTGGCGCTCTCGCGCCGCAGGGATGACGTCGTACTGTTCCTCATCGAGCGCGGCGCGAATCCGCTGCCGGCGGACGCCAAGTACGAGTCGAGCCAGCCGCTCTGGGCCGTGGTCTCGGCGAAGAATTCCAGGCTCGCCCAGGCGCTGCTCGCGCGCGGCCTGGACGCGAACTCGAAGTTCGTCTCGGGCAAGACCTGGCTCGCCGCAGCTGCCGAGAAGCGCGACCGCGAGTCGGTGCGGCTGCTGTTGCAGGCGGGCGCCGACCCGAACGCGTCCTGGAAGCAGGGGGAGCTGGAAGCCACCGCGCTCAGCCTCGCGCTCACTGGCTGGAATCCGCAGGACATCGATGAGGGCATGGCGATCGCCGAGGCGCTGATCGCGGGTGGCGCACGCGTTTCGGGCGAGGACCCGGCGCTGCGCCATGCAGTGCGGCAGGTGCTGTTCGCGAAGAACCACCGCAGCGGCGAGGCGCTCGGCCTGGAGCGGCTGAAGCTCGTGGTCGAAAAGGGCTATCCGCTCGAGGCGCCGCAACCGAAGGATGCGCTGCTTTCGCTCGCCGCCTTGGCGGGCAACCTGGACGCGGTGCGCTATCTCCTGTCCAAGGGCGCCAATCCAATGGGCGGCGCGAAGCCGTGCCGTGAAGCGAAGTGCCCGGCGGTGGACGGTACGCCACTGCACCGCATTGCCGGGCGCACGCCGATGCCACAGAGCGCGGCGCAGGACCGCGAGATCGCCGGGCTGCTGATCAAGGCAGGCGCCGATCCGGCCACGCCGGACGAATACGGGCGCGCACCGCTCGCGCTCGCGATGCGCTCGAAGAACGAGGCCGTGGCGGCCGCGCTGGAAGCGGCGAATCCGGTGCCGCGCGACCTCGCGCGCGGTCTGATGACCGACGCATCCGCGCCGAAGCCGGCGGCGCGCGAGGAGCGTCCGCTCTACGCCGGCCATCCCGGCGACCCGGGCGGCAGCAATGCGCTCGCCCTGCTTTCGGCCTCCGGCAGCGAGCTGCACGCGGTGCTCGCCGGGCGGGGCGGCAAGGACGACGTGGCGGAAGTCGACGTCGCCGCGCAGGGCAAGACGCTCACGCTGCTGCTCGCCAGCTCCGAGACCGTCGAATGGCGCCTGCGCGTGCGCCCCGGGGTGCAGGTGGCGACGGTGATTGTGCTCGGGCGCAAGCCGCAGCGCGTCACCGGCCAGCCGCCCGACGCGGAGCTGGTGGTGCGCTCGGCCGAGCAGCACCCCACCGACAGCCCGCGCGAGCGCGTCTACCACAGCTCCAACCGCGAGGAGATGCGGCGCGTGAGCGAGCGCATCGTCGAGATCACCGGCCAGGCGCCGAAGTCGCTTACCGCGAAGCACGAGGTGGCGAGCGTGGTGATCGACGGCAGGGCCGGCGCGGTCGAGATCGCGCCTTCCCAGCCTGGCCCGCCTTCCGCGGTCACCTTCCAGCAGCGCGAGCACGAGGGCAAGCTCTCGGAGGACAAGCTCACCGCGAGCTACTGCTGCGCGGGCGGCTCCTCGACGCTGCTCGCGAGCAAGGGCTGGCGCAGCGGCAAACGCTACTGGGAGGCGAAGCTCGAATTGCCGTTGTTCTCGAAACGGCCCGAGCGCTGGACCAACATCGGCGTGCTCGAGGACGCCTACGGCGGACCGCACATCTCCGAGGGCAGCACCGGCTTCATCGGCTTCACCAAGCACGACCTGTACAGGGACGGCGACGTGTTTGGCATCGCCATCGACCTCGACGAGCGCTACGCCTACTTCCGCGTCAACGGCAAGTGGGCATCGGGCGAGCCCGGTTCGAAGAAAGGCATGAAGCTGCCGCGCTGGGGCGAGCTCTACGGCGCGGTGTCGGTCGCGACCCGGGACACCTGGACCGCCAACTTCGGCGCGACACCATTCCGCGATCCGCCGCCTCCGGGCTACAAGCCCTACCTGCAGCCCTAGCACTTTCTCATGACCTTCATGGCGGAGGATTGCGTCTTCGAGCTCTCGGCCGGCCCCGAACCCTGCGGCAAGCGCTTCGTCGGCAAAGAGGCCGTGCGCGAGGGCTTCGCCGGCGTGTTCAAGTGCTTTCCCGACGTGCACTTCGGCGATGCCCGGCACTTCGTGTCGGGCGAGCGCGGGCTCTCGGAGTGGCTCTTCACCGGCACGGCGGCCGACGGCAAGAAGGTCGAGGTGACCGGCTGCGACGTCTTCACCTTCAAGGGCGACAAGATCGCGGTGAAGAACTCCTACATGAAGGCGCGCACCGCCTAGCTGCTACGCGGCTGCCTTGATTTTCAGCGGCACGCCGTTCAGGCGCTGCAGCTCCTCGAACGAGAGGCCCTCGGCGCAGATTTCGACCAGGTGCAGGCCGTCGGGCTTGACGGCGATGACGGCGAGGTCGGTGTAGATGCGCGTCACGCAGCGCAGGCCGGTGAGCGGGTAGCTGCAGCGCTCGACGATCTTCGATTCGCCCGCCTTGGTGAGGTGCTCCATGGTGACGAACACCTGCTTCGCGCCGGCGGCGAGGTCCATCGCGCCGCC
>JADLES010000115.1 GCA_020845995.1 Burkholderiales bacterium
AGCTCGCCGGCGCGATCGGCGCCGCTTCGGCGCGCATCATGGTCGGATCCGTGGTGCAGGAGGAGGCGCTGACCACCGACGAGGTGCGCGAGATCCTCGACGAGGCCTCGCAGGTGGTCGTCACCAGCCACCGGCTCGAGCAGAAGTCGAAGGAACTGGAGCGCGCGACCGGGGAGCTGCGCGCCGCCAATGAGCGACTCACCGAGCTCGACCGGCTCAAGGACGACTTCGTCGCCACGGTGTCGCACGAGCTGCGCACGCCGCTCACCTCGATCCGGACCTTCTCGCAGATCCTGCGCGACCAGCCGGACCTGGAGCCCGCGGAGCGCGCGCGCCAGCTCGACATCGTGATCAAGGAGAGCGAACGGCTGACGCGCCTCATCAACCAGATCCTGGACGTGTCCAAGCTCGAGTCCGGCAACGTCGAGTGGCGCCCCGGCCCGGTCGACATGAAGGAAATCGTCGAGGACACCGTGGCGGCGATGAGCGAGCTCGCGCGCGAGAAGGGCATCGAACTGCGCACGCAGGTGCCGGAGAGCGTGCCGGCCGTGAAGGCCGACCTCGACCGGATCGTGCAGGTGATGCTCAATCTGCTGTCCAACGCGGTGAAGTTCTGCGACGCGGGAGGAGGCCGCGTCGAAGTCGCGCTGTCGCAATCCCGGGGATTCGTGCGGATCGACGTGCGCGACAACGGCCCGGGCATCGCGCCGGCCGACCAGGAGGCGATTTTCGAGAAATTCCGCCAGGCGGCGGATCCGCAGATGGGCAAACCCCAGGGAAGCGGCCTGGGGCTGCACATTTGCAAGCGGATCGTGGAGCGCCTCGGCGGACGCATCTGGGTGAGCGGCGCCAGGGGAAGCGGCGCCTGCATTTCGTTCACGCTGCCGATCCAGTCGGCCTGATGCGCGCTGCGGCGCAGCATCGTGCTGCACCGCGCAATTGTAAGAACTATGTAAGTTTCTCCTCTCAGGATGCGTCAGCCACCATCAGGGAGGGAGCGATGCAGCTGACACAAAGGCATCAGGAGTACTGGCGCAAGAACCTCGTCATCACCGCCATCCTGCTCGTGATCTGGTTCGTCGTCACGTTCGTCGAAGGCTGGTACGCGCGGGAATTGAACAGCATCAGCTTTCTTGGGTTCCCGCTCGGCTTCTACATGTCCGCGCAGGGCTCGCTGATCGTGTACGTGGTGATCATCGGCATCTACGCGGCGTACATGAACAACCTGGACCGGGAGTACGACGTGCACGAGGGGGAAGACGAATGAGCGCCACGTTCAGCCACAAGAGCTTCGCCCAGCAGCTCAAGAAGTACTACAGCCTCTATACCGGGGGCTTCATCGCCTTCGTGGTGGCGCTCGCCATCGCCGAGCAGATGGGCATGTCGCGCACCTGGATCGGCTACTGGTTCATGTTCGCCACCATCGGCCTGTACGCCATGATCGGCATCATGAGCCGCACGATGGATGCGGCCGAGTACTACGTCGCGGGGCGGCGCGTGCCGGCGTTCTTCAACGGCATGGCGACCGGCGCCGACTGGATGAGCGCCGCCTCGTTCATCGGCATGGCCGGCACGCTCTATCTCTCGGGTTATGACGGGCTATCCTTCGTGATGGGCTGGACCGGCGGCTACGTGCTGGTGGCGCTGTTTCTCGCGCCGTACCTGCGCAAGTTCGGCCAGTTCACCATTCCCGATTTTCTCGGCGCGCGCTACGGCGGCAACATCGTGCGCAGCATCGGCATCTTCGCCGCCATCCTGTGCTCCTTCACCTACGTGGTGGCGCAGATCTACGGCGTGGGCATCATCACCAGCAAGTTCACCGGCCTGGAGTTCGCGATCGGCGTGTTCGTCGGCCTGGCCGGCATCCTGGTGTGCTCGTTCCTGGGCGGCATGCGCGCGGTCACCTGGACGCAGGTCGCGCAGTACATCATCCTGATCATCGCCTACCTCACGCCGGTGGTCTGGCTGGGCGTGAAGCACACCGGCATCCCGGTGCCGCAGTTCGCCTACGGCCCGGTGCTGCAGAAGGTCGGCGAGCTGGAGAAGAAGATCACCGCCGACCCGAAGGAAGTCGAGGCGCGCGGCCTGGCCAAGGCCGCGGGCGCGGAGGCGACCGCGGCACTGAAGGATGTCGCCAAGGCGAGCGCCGATCGGCGCGCCGCGCTGGAGCAGCGGATGGCCAAGGCGAAGGCGGACAATGCGCCGGACTTCGTGCAGGCATCGATCAAGCAGGCCTACGACAATACGCCCACCGATCCGTCCAAGCAGTCGGAGTTCTGGTCGGCGCGGCGCAACCTCGGCGCCAATGCCAGCCCGCCGCGCCCGCACGCGCAGCCATTCCCGGGCAAGGACGAGAAGGCGCAGGACCTGGCGCGGAGGAACTTCCTCGGCATCGTGTTCTGCATGATGTTCGGGACCGCGGCGCTGCCGCACATCCTGATGCGCTACTACACGACGCCGAGCGTCCGGCAGGCGCGCACCTCGGTGTTCTGGTCGCTGTTCTTCATCTTCCTGCTGTACTTCACGGCGCCCTGCCTCGCGGTGCTGGCGAAGTTCGACGTCTATTCGAACCTCGTGGGCAGCAAGTTCATGGAGCTGCCGGCCTGGGCGGCGGCATGGCGGCTGGTGGATCCATCGTTGCTGACGATCACGGACCTGAATTTCGACGGCATCGTGCAGCTCGCGGAGATCGCGATCGGCGGCGACATCATCGTGCTGGCGACGCCGGAGATCGCGGGCTTGCCGTACGTGGTGTCGGGCCTGGTCGCGGCGGGCGGCCTGGCGGCGGCGCTTTCGACCGCGGACGGCCTGCTCCTCACCATCGCCAACGCGCTGTCGCACGACCTGTACTACAAGATGATCGACCCGCAAGCGCCGACCGCTCGCCGCGTCATGGTGTCGAAGGTCCTGTTGCTGCTCGTCGCGCTCACCGCCGCCTGGGTGACCTCGTACAAGCCCGGGAACATCCTGTTCCTGGTCGGCGCGGCGTTCTCGCTCGCGGCATCGGCGTTCTTCCCGGCGCTCGTCCTGGGCGTGTTCTGGAAGCGCGCCAACAAGTGGGGCGCGATCATCGGCATGGTCGCCGGACTGGGCACCTGCATGTACTACATGTGCGTGACCTATCCGTTCCTGCGCAACCTGCTCGGCGTCACCGCGCCGATCGCGGAATATCAGTGGTTCGGCATGAACGCCATCTCGGCGGGCGTGTTCGGGGTGCCGATCGGCCTGGCGACGATCTTCGTGGTGAGCCTGCTCACCGCGCCGCCCGAGAAGGAAGTGCAGGAACTGGTGGAGCACGTCCGCTACCCGAACCTGGCGGGCGACACGGTGATGAGCGAGGCGCGCTGACCGTCCTGCCCTGGAGAGGAAAAGGCCCGCCGCGGCGGGCCTTTTTTTTACACCGCAAGGTCGGCGACGAGATGCTCGAGGTCTTTCGCGCCGCTGTCGCGGATCAGGCGCCGCGCCATGACCGGATCGAAGCGCGCCAGGTGGCGCGCGACCTCCCTCAGCTTGTCGGCCTCGCCGAGGGCGTGATGGGCCATGCCCAGCGCGTACCAGGCATGCGGGTTCATCGGCTGCAGGTCGGCGGCGCGGCGCAACGCCTCGGCAGCCTCGGCGTGCCGCCCGAGCGCGGCATAGGCGTGCCCGAGACCGTACCAGGCGCGGTCGATCCTGGGCGCGAGCCGCGTCGCCTCTCGGAACGCCTCGATCGCCTCGGCATGCAGGCCGCGCTTGTCCAGCGTGAAGCCGAGATTGAAGTGGGCGACGGCGTTCCCCGGCGCCTCCCGCAGTACGGCGCGGAAATGCGGTTCGGCGTCGGCAAGGCGCCCGAGCTGCGCCAGCGTGTACGCGAGCCGGTTGCGCGCGCGGGTGAAGTCCTGCTTCGAGCGCAGCGCGAGCCGGTAGTCGTCCAGCGCGCTCTCGCGGCGGCCGAGGTTCTCCAGCAGCCAGCCGCGCAGGTAGTATCGCCAATGGTTCATCGATGGATCCCGGCCTCCAGGTCATTCTAATTCTCAAGGCCCTGCTCGAGGTCGCCGGCGTGGCGTTCCTCGGCCAGGGCGTGCTTTGGCTGCTCGCGGGCGCGGGCCGCGACAAAAACCTGGTCTACCAGCTGTTCCGCATCGTGACCTCGCCGGTGAGGCGCCTGGCGCGCGCGATCACGCCGCGGGTCGTGCTCGACCAGCATATCTGGCTGGTCGCCTTGCTGCTGCTGCTCGTCGCCTGGCTGGTGGTGACGGTATTCAAGGCGAGCACCTGCGTGCAGCTGGGCTATCCCCAGCTCGCGGTGCCCGGCTGCTAAAATCTCCGCTCTGCCGCGCACCCGGAGAGATGGCCGAGCGGCTTAAGGCGCACGCTTGGAAAGCGTGTGTACGCTAAACCCGTACCGTGGGTTCGAATCCCACTCTCTCCGCCAGACTCTCTCCGCCAATCCGTTGCCGGCGCACCTGCCCCCGGCGC
>JADLES010000116.1 GCA_020845995.1 Burkholderiales bacterium
CACCGCGTTGGTGGCGCTGTGCGACCAGCCGGGATCGCCCCTGTGGAAAGTCAGCAGCACGAGCAGCAGGTAGGCGGCGGCGGCAGTGAACGCCAGCCACTTCGCCTCGCGCAGCAGTCCCGCCAGCTTCGCCGGCAGGGGCGCCGGGCCCGTTCCGCCCTGGTTTTTCTGCGCCGCCGCCATGCTCATCGACCCGGAGTGCCGCGATCGGGCCGGGGAATCAGTCCGGCAGCAGGATGGTGTCGCGCAACACGATGGTCGAGCCGCGCACCTCGATGTAGCCGCCCAGCTGCAGGTCCTTCATGACGCGGCTCACCATCTCGCGCGAAGCGCCGATCATCTTGGCGATGTCCTGCTTCGGCAGGCGCCGGGTGACCATATTCTGCCCGTTCACGTCCTCGGACATGTCGAGCAGCAGGCGCGCCACCCGGCCGTAGACGTCGAGCAGCGCCAGGCTGCCGATCTTGCGGTCGGCCTCGCGCAGGCGGCGCACCAGGCCGCGCATCACCGCCATGCACATCTCGAAGTTCTCGGCCAGGGACTTCTTGAAGTCGCGCTTGGAGAGCGACAGCAGCTCGCAGGGCTCGATGGTGACGACGCTCGCCGAGCGCGGGCTGTCGTCGATGAGCCCCATCTCGCCGAAGAATTCGCCCGGGCCGATCAGGCTGAGGATGACTTCCTTGCCCTCGGAATCGCCCATCATGACCTTGAGGCGGCCGGAGATGACGATGTAGAGCGAATCGATCTGGTCGCCCGCGCCCATGATCACCGAGCCGCGCGGCGCGCTGCGGCGCGTGACCACGCCGGCCAGCATGCGCAGCTGCTCGTCGGGGAAGCTCGCGAACAGCGGCACCGACTTCAGCACTGTCGTGGAAACCGTGGCGGCCATCGCGGACATCGGAAATTGCCGTTTCCCGGGAGCATGAAAGACCCCGTTATGTTAGCAGAATCACTCCCTTATACTCCGGCCATGGACACCCAGAACGCCAGGCGCCACGTCCGGCTGCTGATCCTCGGCTCCGGACCCGCGGGCTACACCGCCGCGGTCTACGCGGCACGCGCCAACCTCAAGCCGGTGCTGCTCACCGGCATCGTGCAGGGCGGGCAGCTCACCACCACCACCGATGTCGACAACTGGCCGGCCGACGCCGACGGCGTGCAGGGCCCGGACCTGATGGCGCGCTTCCAGAAGCACGCCGAGCGCTTCGAGACCGAGATCGTCGTCGATCACGTGCACTCGGTGAACCTTCGCCAGCGCCCGTTCGAGCTGCAGGGCGACGCCGCCACCTACACCTGCGATGCGCTGATCATCGCCACCGGCGCCTCGGCAAAGTACCTCGGCCTGCCGAGCGAGCAGAAATTCATGGGCCAGGGCGTGTCGGCCTGCGCCACCTGTGACGGCTTCTTCTACAAGGGCAAGGACGTCGCGGTGGTGGGCGGCGGCAACACCGCGGTCGAGGAGGCGCTCTACCTCGCCAACATCTGCGGCAGGGTGACGCTCGTGCACCGTCGCGACAGGTTCCGCGCCGAGAAGATCATGATCGACAAGCTGATGAAGCGCGTCGCCGAAGGACGCATCGTGCTCGCGCTGGACTCAGTGATGGAGGAGGTGCTCGGCGACAGGACCGGCGTCACCGGGATCCGGATCCGCAACGTGAAATCCGGCCAGGCCAACACGCTCGAGCTCGCCGGCGTGTTCATCGCCATCGGGCACGCGCCCAACACGCAGATCTTCACGGGCCAGCTGGAGATGGAGAACGGCTACATCCTCACGCGCGGCGCCAAAGGCATGGCAAGAACGGGCGGCTCGACCGCGACCAGCGTGCCGGGCGTCTTCGCCGCGGGCGACGTGCAGGATCCCGTCTACCGCCAGGCGGTCACCAGCGCCGGCAGCGGTTGCATGGCGGCGCTCGACGCGGAAAAGTACCTCGATGGCCTCGGCTGACGACGAGTTCCGCCGCGCGGTCGCCGACGTCGCGCCGCTCGCGCGCCGCCAGCACGCGGTGCGCAAGCGCCCGCCCGCGCCGCCCGTGCCGCGCCAGCGCCTGCGCGACGAGGCCGCGGCGCTCGCCGAGAGCCTCGCCGGGCCGCCGCGCGGCGAGGACGCGCTCGACTGGGGCGGCGAACCGCACTACCTGCGCGCCGGAATGCCGCGCCAGACGCTGCGCCGGCTGCGGCGCGGAACCTGGGTGGTCGAGGCCGGTCTCGACCTGCACGGCATGAACCGCGCGCAGGCGACAGCCGCGGTCGCCGGCTTCCTGCAGCGATGCGCCGCGCGCGGCCAGCGCTGCGTGCGCATCGTGCACGGCAAGGGTCTGGGCGTGCTGCGGGCGAAGCTCAGGACATGGCTGCCGCGGCGCGACGAGGTGCTCGCCTACTGCCAGGCGCCCGCGCACGACGGCGGCAGCGGCGCGCTGCTGGTCCTGCTGAAAGCGAAACGCTAGACCGCCGATTCGTTGAGCGCAGGAACGAGCCGCCTAGACGGCGGACTCGTTGGTTTCGCCGGTGCGGATGCGCACCACGTGCGACACGGCGGTGACGAAGATCTTGCCGTCGCCGATCTTGCCGGTGCGCGCGGACTTGACGATCGCCTCGATCGCCGGCTCGACCTGCGCGTCGGTGACCACCACCTCGATCTTCACCTTGGGCAGGAAGTCGACGACGTACTCGGCGCCGCGGTAGAGCTCGGTGTGCCCCTTCTGCCGGCCGAAGCCCTTCACCTCGGTGACCGTCAGGCCGGTGACGCCCACTTCCGACAGCGCCTCGCGCACTTCGTCCAGCTTGAAGGGTTTGACGATCGCTTCGATCTTCTTCATCGCGGGCTCCTCCCGGGATTCTGGCTGGGGTGGCTAATTCTATAATGCCCGCATGGCAAGGGAACGCCTCCGAGTGGTGGAATCGCTCGCGGGCGTGCCCGCCGAGCGCTGGAATGCGCTCGCCGCCGGCGATCCGTTCACGTCCCACGCGTTCCTCGACGCGCTCATCGATACCGGCTGCGCGAGCGCCCGCACGGGGTGGCGGCCGCAGATTCTGATTCTCGAAAGAAACCATGAACTGGCCGGCGCGATGCCCCTGTTCGTGAAAGCGCACTCCTACGGCGAGTACGTGTTCGACTGGGCCTGGGCCGACGCCTACCGGCGTCACGGCCTGCAGTACTACCCGAAGCTCGTCGGCGCCGTGCCGTTCACGCCGGTGAGCGGACCGCGCATGCTGGCGGCGGGCGACGCCGACCGCGCCCGGCTGGGCGCCGGCGCCCTGGAGATGGCTCGCGACCTGTCGTCGCTGCACGTCCTGTTTCCCACCGAGACGGAGGCATCGCTGCTGCGGGACCGCGGCATGCTGCTGCGGCGCACGGTCCAGTTCCACTGGGACAACGCCGCGGGCGGCGGCTACGCCGATTTCGACGATTTCCTCTCCCGCATGACGCGCCACCGGCGCAAGGTGATCCGCCAGGAGCGGCGCCGCGTGCGCGAGGCGGGCGTCTCGTTCCGCTGGCTGCGCGGCGCCGAGATCACGCGCGAGAACTGGGAGTTCTTCGAGCGCTGCTACCGGCGCACCTACGCCGCGCACCGATCGAGCCCGTACCTGAACCTGGAGTTCTTCCTGCGCCTGGGGGCTTCGCTGCCGGCGCACACCCTCATGGTCCTGGCCGAGCGTCGCGGCCGGCCGGTGGCGGCGAGCCTGAACATCGTCACCACCGACCGGCTCTGGGGCCGCTACTGGGGCGCCGTGGAGCACATCCCGCTGCTGCACTTCGAATGCTGCTACTACCAGGCGATCGAATACGCCATCGCCCACCGGCTGCGCTCCTTCGAGGGCGGCGCGCAGGGCGAGCACAAGCTCTATCGCGGGCTGCTGCCGGTGGCGACGCATTCCGCGCACTGGCTCGCGCACCCGGGATTCGCCGAGGCGATCGGGGACTACCTCGCGCGCGAAACCGCCGGCCTCGCGCACTACGTCGATGAGCTGAACGAGCACTCGCCGTTTCGCGGCGCCGCCCTATAATCCGCGCTATTCGGGAGGCTCGATGAGGCTGCGGCACAAGGTCGCCATCGTCACCGGCGCGGGCAGCGGTTTCGGCGCCGGCATCGCGCGGCGCTTCGCCGAGGAAGGCGCGCGGGTCCTCGTCGCCGACATCGACGCGAAGAGCGGCGGCGAAGTCGCCGGCAAGATCGGCGCGGCGTTCGTTCCGGCCGATGTCACGAAGGGCGCGGACTGGTCGCGGCTGGTCGGCGAAGCCATCGCCCGCTACGGCCGGCTCGACGCGGTGGTCAACAACGCCGGCTGGACGCACCGGCGCAAGCCCTACGCCGAGGTGAGCGAGGCCGAGTTCGACAAGGTCTACGCGGTCAACGTGAAGAGCATCTACCTCTCGGCGATCCACGCGCTGCCCGTGTTCCGCAGGCTGGGCGGCGGCTGCTTCGTCAACATCGCCTCCACCGCGGGCCTGCGGCCGCGGCCCGGGCTCACCGTCTACAACAGCTCCAAGGGGGCGGTGATCCTGATGAGCAAGTCGATGGCCGCCGAGTTCGGTCCCGACAAGGTGCGCGTCAATTGCGTCAACCCGGTATTCAGCCCGGATACCGCCCTCTCGGCGGACTTTGCCGGCGGCGCGGTCACCGAGGATGCCAAGAAGGCATTCCTCGCCACCATCCCGCTCGGGCGCTTTTCCACGCCGCTGGACGTCGCCAACGCCTGCCTCTACCTCGCTTCTGACGAGGCGGCGATGGTGAGCGGCAGCTGCATCGAGGTCGACGGCGCTCGCTGTGTCTGATCAGCGGAAATCGGGGCCGATGCGGTCGAGCGCATCGGTCACGAGGCAGTTCGCGCCGACCGCGAGCAGGCGGCGCGCCTCGTCCGGGTCGTTCACCGTCCAGAGCAGGATCGCGTAGCCGGCCTCGTGGATGTCGGCGGCGAGCTTGCCGTTGAGCGCCTGGAAATGGCAGTGCAGCGCGACGCAGCCCAGGCGCTGCATCGTCGCCTGCCAGCTGTCAGGGACGTTCTTCACGAGATAGCCGCGCGGCAGCTCGGGCGCCGCGGCCTGCGCCGCCTCCAGCGCCCCGATCGAGAACGAGGACAGCAGCGGCGCGAGCGGCGCGCCGCGCCACAGCTCCCCCGTCATGCGCGCCACCGCCTCGCCCGTGGCGCGCTCGTACCCCTGCGCGGGCTTGATCTCGACGTTGGCCCAGATGCCCAGCTCGCGGCACAGCCGGACCGCTTCTGCATAGGCCGGGATTGTTTCTTCATTCTGGGTCTTCAAAGAAGAAAGTTCCGGATACGTCATCTTCGACACTTCACCGCGGCCATTGGTCGTTCGATCCACTGTCTCATCGTGGATCAGCACCGGCGTGCCGTCGCCGGCCAGCATGACGTCGAACTCGACGCCCTTGAAGCCCATCGAGGCGCCGAGGCGGATCGCGCCGAGCGTGTTCTCCGGCGCGAGGCGCCCGCCGCCGCGGTGCGCGACGATCCTCGGGTAGGGCCACCTCATTGCGGCCGGTGCCTCGGCTTCAGGCGCACGTAGAGCGTCTTGTGCACGCGCGCGACGACGGATTCGCCCTCGTCCTTGACGTTGACCTGGAACTCGGGCAGCACCTTGCCGCCGCCCGCCGCTTGCGCGCGGATCTCGGCGATGCGGCGCTCGGCGAGGTGAAAATGCGCGCGCACGGTGCCGCGGCCGGGGGCGACGTACTCGATCGCGCCCGCCTTGTCCCACACCAGGTACTCGCGGCCGAGGTTGTGCATCAGCATGATCGCGAAAAAGGGATCGGTCATGGCGTACAGGCTGCCGCCGAAATGCGTGCCCACCGCGTTGCGGTTGAGGCGGCCCAGCTTCATCTCGACCACGGCGTCGCGGAAATCGTCCGAGAGGCTCGTCACGCGGATGCCGGCGCCGAGGAAAGGCGGCCACCACTGCATGCCCCGCACCAGCGAGCGAGCGCTGAACTTCATCGCCAGGGGATCTTCCGCTCCTCCAGCAGCCGGCGCGCGAGGTCAGGCCGGTCGGTGATCAGGCCGTCCACGCCGAGATCCAGCACGCGCGCCATCAGCGCCGGGTCGTTGACCGTCCAGGCGAGCACCTTCAGACCGAGCGCCTGCGCCTCCTTCACCTTCGCGGCGTCCAGGTCGCCGTAGTAGGCCGACCAGTGCGTGCCGCCGGCCGCCTTGATCATGCGCGGGATGGAGCCGTGCTCGCGGTACTGGAAGCCGGCGGTCCAGCGCGAGCCCGCCGGGTTGTCCGCCGCGACGTTGTCCAGCCAGCGCTGCTGCGCGGTGAGATACACGGTCTGGATCTCGGGCGCGATCTTCTGCACCACTTGCAGCGTGCGCCAGTCGAAGGACAGGATCTGCGAGCGCGCAGCCATGCCCGCCGCGCGGATTTCCTCCACCAGCGCTCGCGCGAACGGTTCGGGCGCCGGCGCTTCGTCCGGATGATCCGGGTGCAGCTTGGTTTCGATGGCGAAGCGCAGCTTGTCGTCGCCCATGCGCTTCACGAGATCGAACACCTCCGCGAGGCGCGGGATGCGCGTGCCATCGAGCGGTTCCTGCTCGGCGAAACTGCGCGCATAGTTCGTGCCGGGCCGAATGCGGCCGACGTCGTAGGCCTGCAGCTGCGCCCAGGTCAGCGAATGGATCGGCGCGCCCGGCGGCTCGAGGAAGCGGCCGGCCGCGTCGCGCGTGATGTTCGGGTTCAGCGTGCGGTCGTGGTAGATGGCGAGCACTCCGTCGCTCGTGACCGCGACATCCGTCTCGAGCGTGGTGACGCCGAGTTCCACTGCGCGCTGGAACGACGGCAGGGTGTTCTCCGGCAGCAGGCCGCGCGCGCCGCGGTGGCCCTGCAGATCGATGGCCTGCGCCGCGTCGGCGGCCAGCGCAAGACCGAGGGCAAGGATGAACCGGCGCCTCACGCCTCGATCCGCCTGCCGCTCGCCGGCTCGAACCAGTGGACCTGGCCCGGGGCGTAGCGCAGCGGCAGCCTGCCCGTGCGCGCGTCGACCGAAGCGTGCAGGCGCGCCGCGACGCGCGTGCCCTCGCGATCGCCGATGTGGCCATACACGAGCGTATCGGCGCCCAGCGGCTCGATCAGGTCCACCTCGATCGACAGCATCGCCTCGGATTCGCCGCAGGGCTCGAGGTGCTCCGGGCGCACGCCCATCAGGCGGCCATCGCGCGGGATCAGGTTCATCGGCGGCGAGCCGATGAAGCCGGCAACGAAGGTGGTGGCGGGCCTGGCGTACACCTCCAGCGGCGCGCCGATCTGCTCGGCGCGCCCCGCGTTCATCACGATCATGCGCTGCGCGAGCGTCATCGCCTCGACCTGGTCGTGGGTGACGAAGAGGCTCGTGGTGCCCAGGCGCCGGTGCAGCGCCTGCAATTCGCCGCGCATCTGCACGCGCAGCTTGGCATCCAGGTTGGAGAGCGGCTCGTCGAACAGGAACACCTGCGGCTCGCGCACGATGGCGCGGCCCATGGCGACGCGCTGGCGCTGCCCCCCGGACAAGGCCCGAGGTTTTCGATCGAGAAATTTTTTCAGCTCAAGTATTTCCGCAGCCCTCTGCACCCTCTCTTCTATTTTCTCTCTTGCAAAACCCCTGATTCTCAACCCGTAGGCCATGTTGTCGTACACGCTCATGTGCGGGTAGAGCGCGTAGTTCTGGAACACCATGGCGATGTCGCGGTCCTTGGGTTCGAGGTTGTTGACCACGCGATCGCCGATGGCAATCTCGCCGGCGGTGATGGTCTCCAGCCCCGCCACCATGCGCAGCAGGGTCGACTTGCCGCAGCCCGAGGGCCCGAGGATGACGATGAACTCGCCGTCGGCGATCTCCATCGACACGCCGTGAATCACCTGCAGGTCCTTGGTGTAGCTCTTGCGCACGTCCCGCAACGATACGGCGGCCATTATTTTTCGGTCTCCACGAGTCCCTTCACGAACCACTTCTGCATCAGCAGCACCACCAGCGCGGGCGGCAGCAGGGCGAGCATCGCGGTCGCCATCACCAGGTTCCACTCGGTGAGCGCGTCGCCCGTCGCGATCATCCGCTTGATGCCGATCACCGAGGTGTACATCGACTCCTCGGTGGTGATGAGCAGCGGCCAGAGGTACTGGTTCCAGCCGTAGATGAACTGGATCACGAACAGCGCCGCGATGCTGGTGCCCGCGAGCGGCAGCAGCACGTCGCGGAAGAAGCGCATCGGGCCGGCGCCGTCCACGCGCGCCGCCTCGGCGAGCTCGTCGGGCACGGTGAGGAAGAACTGGCGGAAGAGGAAGGTCGCCGTCGCCGAGGCAATGAGCGGCACCGTCAGGCCGACGTAGGAATTGATCATGTGCAGGTCGGCCACCACCTTGAAGGTCGGAATGATGCGAACTTCCACCGGCAGCATGAGCGTGACGAAGATCATCCAGAAGAAGAACATGCGCAGCCGGAAGCGGAAATAGACGATCGCGAAGGACGCGATGATCGAGATCGCGATTTTCCCGAGCGCGATGACCACCGCCATCACCAGGCTGTTGAGCATCATGCGTCCGACCGGAGAAGTGACGCCCTTGGTCGTGCCCGCGGTCAGCACCTGCGCGTAGTTCTCCCACAGGCGATCGCCGGGCAGCAGCGGCATGGGGACGCTGAGGATGTCGTCCAGCGTGTGAGTCGAGGCCACGAACGTCACGTACAGCGGGAAGGCCACCACGATGACGCCCGCGATCAGCACCGCATGCGAAAGGAAGGTCAGCCAGGGCCGGTTCTCGACCATGCTAGTACTGCACCCTGCGCTCGACGTAGCGGAACTGCACCACCGTGAGCGCAATGACGATCGCCATCAGGATCACCGACTGGGCGGAGGAGCCGCCGAGGTCGGCCGCCTTGACGCCGTCGTAATAGACCTTGTAGACGAGGATCTGCGTCGCGCCGGCGGGTCCGCCCTGCGTGGTCGCGTCGATGACGCCGAAGGTGTCGAAGAAGGCGTAGACGATGTTGACCACCAGCAGGAAGAAGGTCGTCGGCGAGAGCAGCGGGAATACGATGGTCCAGAAGCGCCGCCCCGGGCCGGCGCCGTCGATCGCCGCCGCCTCGATCAGCGAGCGCGGGATCGATTGCAGGCCGGCGAGAAAGAAAAGGAAGTTGTAGCTGATCTGCTTCCAGGTCGCCGCGATCACCACCAGCAGCATCGCCTGGTCGCCCTGCAGCAGCCAGTCCCAGTGGATGCCGCCGCGCTTCAGGACGTAGGTCACGATGCCGATCGAAGGCGCGAAGAGAAACAGCCAGAGCACGCCGGCCACTGCGGACGCCACCGCGTAGGGCCAGATCAGCAGGGTCCGGTAGACCAGCGCCCCTCGCAGTACGCGATCGGCCATTGCCGCGAGCAGCAGCGAGATGCCGATGCCGGAAAACGCGACCAGGGCGCTGAACATCGCGGTGACCTTGAACGATTGCAGGTAGTTGGAGTCGCGCAGGAGCGCGGCGAAATTCTGCAGGCCGACGAACTGCGTCTTCAGTCCGAAGGCATCCTGCAGCTGGAACGAATACCAGAGCGCCTGCGCCGCCGGCCAGAAGAAGAACACCAGCGTGATCGCGATCTGCGGGGCTACCAGCGCGTACGGCAGCCACGCAGACCGGAAAACGACCTTCTTCTCCACTGCGCCCCGGGGGATCTGAAGGGGGAGCGGAAACGTTCTGTTGCAACCGTCCTTTACTTATTCGCCGCTTCGAACTTCCGCAGGATCTCGTTGCCGCGCTTCACTGCCTCGTCGAGCGCGGTCTTGGCGTCCTTCTTGCCGGCAAAGACGGCTTCCATCTCTTCCTCGATCACTTCCCGTCCCTGCACGAAATTGCCGAAGCGCAGGCCCTTTGAGTTCGCCGTGGGATTGTGCAGCGTGAGTTGCTTCACCGGCATGTCGGCGCCAGGATGCTTGTCGTAGAACCCGGACGTGCGCGTCACTTCGAACGCCGCCTTGGTGATCGGCACATAGCCGGTGGTGGTGTGCCACCACATCTGGACTTCGGGCCGCGAGAGGAACGCGAGGAACTTCGCGACACCCTTGTAGTCCGCGGGTTTCTTGCCGCCCATCACCCAGAGCGTCGCGCCGCCGATGATCGAGTTCTGCGGCGCGCCCTTGACGTCGTCGTGGTAGGGAATGTAATTGAGCGACCAGGCAAACTTGGCGCTGCGCCCGATCGTGCCCTGCGCGCCGGCGCTCGAAGTGAGCATCGCGCATTCGCCGCTCGCGAAGCGCGCCTCGGCTTCATTCCTGCGGCCGCTGTAGGTGAACAGCCCGTTCTTCGCCATGTCGCCGAGCATCGCGATGTGGCGCACGTGCAGCGGCGAATTGAACGTGAATTGCGTGTCCAGCCCGCCCATGCCGTTCTGCTTGGTGCCGATCGGCACGTTGTGCCAGGCGCTGAAGTTCTCGATGTGCATCCACGACGGCCAGCCCGTCGTGTAGACGCATTGCCGGCCGGCGGCCTTCAGTTTCTCGGCCGCCGCGCGCAGCTCCTTCCAGGTCTTGGGCGCCTTGTCCGGATCGAGCCCCGCCTTCTTGAACTCGTCCTTGTTGATGTAGAACATGACCGTAGAGCTGTTGAAGGGGAAGGACAGTATGTTCCCCTGCATGTCGCTGTAGTAACCGACGACGGTCGGCAGGTAAGCCTTCGGGTCGAACGGTTCCTTGGCGTCGGCCATCACCTTTGCCACCGGCACGATCGCACCCTTGGCCGCCATCATGGTCGCGGTGCCGACCTCGAACACCTGCAGCAGGTGCGGGGCGTTTCCGGCCCGGAACGCCGCGATCGCCGCGGTCATCGATTCAGGATACGAACCCTTGTAGGTCGCGACGACCTTGTAGTCCTTCTGCCTCGCGTTGAAATCGGCGGCCAGCTTGTTGACGCCATCATTATTTGCGCCGGTCATCGAGTGCCACCACTGGATCTCGGTCTGCGCCTGCGCGCCCCCCGAGCAAACGCCGGCCACGGCCAAGGCAAGGACTAAGTGCTTGATGCGCATCGGGGTCTCCTGGATGTCTGACGGTTGAACCGGGCGAAGCTACGTCCGCCTCATCCGGGAATTATCACAGAATTGTTTCCGCTGCGGCGGCGCGCCCCGTGCGGGCGGCTATTTCTTCTTTGCGCCCTCCTTCAGCCTGCGCGGCGAGCGCTCCGGGATTCCCGGCTCATGCCCCGCCCGGTTCTCGCGCTCGAACTTACGCAGCAACACATCCCCCCGCTCCGCGGCCCGGTCAAGGGCGACCTTGGGCTCGACCTTGCCTTCCCAGACCGGCTCCAGCTCCTCCTCGATGATCGCGCGGATCTGCGCGAAGTCCCCCAGGCGGATGCCGCGCGACTCGCGCGTGGGCTGATTGAGCAGCAGCTGGCGGATGGCGATCTCGTACTCCGGGTGGCTCTTGTAGAAGCCGGACTTCGCCGTCAACTCGTACGCCGCGCGCGTCACCGGAACGTAGCCCGTGCGCTGGTGCCACTCGGCCTGAATCTCGGGCCGCGCCAGAAAGGCGAGGAAGCGCGCCATACCGCGGACCTCCGCGGCCGTCTTGCCCGCCATCGCCCAGAACGCGCCGCCGCTGATCAGCGAGTGGTGCGGCGCGCCGCGGATGTCGTCGTAGTAGGGCAGTTGCGCGGCGCCGAAATCGAATTTCGCCTCGCTGCGCAGCTGCGCGTAGCTTGCCGAGCTGGCGGTGATCATCCCGCACTCGCCGCGCGCAAAGCGCCGCTCGCCCTGGATGCGCCGGCCGCTGTAGGTAAAGTAGCCCGAGCGCGCCCAGGATGAAAGCATCGACACGTGGCGCACCATCAGGTGCGTATTGAAGATCAGCTTCGCGTCCAGGCCCGCCAGGCCGTTGTCGCGCGTGGCGAAGTCCTGGTTGTGCCAGGTGCTCATGTTCTCGATCTGCACCCACGAGGGCCAGGTCGTGGTGTAGGCGCACCCGAAGCCGGCATCGACGAGGGCGCCCATCGCCTTGGGCATCTCGTACCAGGTGCGCGGCGGCTTGTCGGGATCGAGCTTCGCCTTGCGGAACACGTCCTTGTTGTAGAAGAGGATCGGCGTGGCGATGTTGAACGGCAGCGCCGCGAGCCTGCCCGCGCTGTCGGCGAAGTAGCCGGCCACCGCCGGCAGGAAGGCGCGCGCATCGAGGTGCTCGTGGCCGTCGGCGAGCACCTGCCAGACCGGGCGCACGGCGCTCTTCGCGGCCATCATCTGCGCGGTCGCGATCTCGTTCACCTGGACCAGGTGCGGTCCGTCGGGCGCGCGCTGCGCTTTCAGCGCGGCGATCATCGTGTCCTCGGCGCTGCCCTTGTGCTCGGCGACGATGCGCGCCTCCTTCTGCGATTCGTTGAAGCGCTGCACGAGCGACTGGAACGCCTCGCCGAGCGCGCCGCCCATGCCGTGCCAGAGCCGAATCTCCTGTTGCGCGCCCGCGGGCGCGCAACAGACCGCCAGAAACATCGCAAGGAGGATGCGCCGCATAGGGGGTCGATTGTATGATGCGATCCATGGCCGCGATCCACGAATTGAACGCGCTCCAGGTTGCGGCGCAATATGCCGGCGGCGGCCTGTCCCCGGTGGAGGTCGCGCGCGAGTGCCTCGCGCGCATCGATGCCTGGGAGCCGAAGCTGAACGCGATGTATCGCATCGATCGCGACGGGGCGCTCGCCGCGGCGAAGGCCGCCGAAGCGCGCTGGCGCGCGCGGCAGCCGCTCTCGTCGCTGGACGGCGTGCCGGTCACCATCAAGGAGAATATCCACACGAAGGGCGACCCCGCGCCGATCGGCACGCGGGCCAACGAGGATGCGCCGGCGCAGCCGGCCGACGCGCCGCCGGCCGCCAGAGTGCGCGAGGCCGGTTGCGTGATCCTCGGCAAGACGACGATGCCCGACTTCGGCATGCTTTCCTCGGGCCTGTCCAGCATGCACGGGGTGACGCGCAATCCCTGGAACACGGCGCGCAACACCTCGGGCTCCTCCTCGGGCGCGGGCGCGGCCGCGGCCGCGGGCTACGCGCCGCTGCACCTCGGCACCGACATCGGCGGCTCGGTGCGCCTGCCCGCGACGCACTGCGGCATCTTCGCGTTGAAACCCAGCCTCGGCCGGGTGCCGATCTACCCGCCCTACATCGGCCGCGTCACGGGACCCATGACGCGCGACGCCGCATCGAGCGCCGCGCTGATGAATATCCTCTCGAAGCCCGACGCGCGCGATTTCATGTCCTTGCCGTTTGAGGAAATCGATTTTCTGAAGGAGAGCGGGAAAGAACCCGATCTCAGGAAACTCAGGATCGGATTCCTGCCCGACATGAAGGTCGGCCTGCCGGCGCACCCGGAAGTCGCGGCCGCGGCCGCCGCGGCGGCGAAGGCGCTCGAAGGCGCGGGCGCGACCGTCGAGGAGATGCCCTCCTTCCTCAGCGAAGCGCTCATCGACGGCATGTCGCGCTTTTTCGAAGCGCGCTCGTACCACGATTACTGCCAGCTGCCGCCCGCGAAGCAATCGAAAGTGCTGCCCTTCATCGCCGAATGGTCGAGCTGGCGCGCGAAGGACTTCAGCGGCCGCGACGTGATGGCCGCCTACGGCGCCTACGTCGGCCTGCGCGAGGCGGCGGTCCGCGCGACGCACGCCTTCGACTTCGTGCTCTCACCCACTTCGCCGATCCTGCCCTACCAAGCCGAGCACGCCGCGCCCGGCAACGACCCGCGCAACGCCTTCCCGCACATCTGCTTCACGGTGGCCTGGAACATGTCCGAGCAGCCCGCCGCCTCGCTCAACTGGACCTTCAGCGAGGACAGGCTGCACGGAATGGACGGGGGGCTCCCCGTGGGCATCCAGATCGCCGGCCGGCGCTTCGATGACCTCGGGGTGCTGCGCCTTGCGCGCGTGCTGGAGCAGATGCGGCCGCAGCAGCTCCCCTGGCCACAGCCGGCCTGATCTCGTGTTACACTGTCTTACACGAAGCTGAACCGGAAAATGTCATGGCAACGCTGACGATCCGCCTCGATCCGCGCCTCGAAAAGCAACTCGCGGCGCTCGCCAAGGCGACCAAGCGCCAGAAGAGCGAGATCGTGCGCGAGGCGCTGCGACGCGAGCTCGCCCTTGCGCGGTTTCGCGCGCTGCGAGCCACCTCCCTGCCGCTTGCCGAGGCCGCGGGCTACCTGACCGACGAGGATGTCTTTCGCGCCCTCGCGTGAGGGTCGCGCTCGACGCCAACGTAATCGCCGCCGCGTTTGCCGCGCGCGGCCTCTGTTCGGACCTCTTCCTCGCACTGGCCGCGCAGCATGAAGTCGTCATCCCGGAGCCGGTCGTTGCCGAAGTCGAACGCGCGCTGGCGGAAAAGCTCCGGTTCCCGCGCCGACAGATCGAACAGATCCTGACGTACCTGCGCGACACCGCCGAGATCGCCGCGCCTGTGGCGCGCATGGCCGTCGCGGGCCTGGACGATGCCGACGCCGCGATCGTCGCGAGCGCAGCCCGGGCCGGAGCCGAGGCCTTCGTCACCGGCGACCAGAAGATCCTTGCCGCCGGCAACTTCGACTCCATGGACCTGCTCTCCCCGCGCGCGCTGTGGGAGCGGCTGAGCGCTCGCCCTGCCGGCGGGTAAACTCCGCCCGCCCATGAGCCAGCTGCTGATCCAGCAGTACCTCAGCGTGCCGCCGGAGGCGTGGGGTACCGGCTCGGGAACCGGTCGGCGCTGGAATGGGTGCTGGATCAGTACAAGAAGTCGAAGCCGAAAGATCCGACGATCCGCGAGAAGTTCGATACCTACCGGTTCAAGGACTACAAGGAGAAGGTGATCGATCTCCTGGCGCGCGTGACGACGGTGTCGGTTGAGACGCAGAGGATCGTAGAGGCCATGCGGAAGGCGCCGCGATAAGTGGAGGCGAGACTTGCAATTCTTTTGGCTTAAATGCGGGCTTTCAAGCCAATAGAATTTGTTTCTTCTTTAGATTCAAAGGACTAGTTGCGCCAATCTTTTGGCTAATTAGCCAATCCGGCGCCGGGCGGCCGCCGCGCCACGCCCCAGCCAAGCTCTAGTTGCTCTTCGTCACGCCCGCCGCGAACTCCCGAACGCTTTTCAGGTGCGCCTCGTGCACGTGCTGCAGGACCGCCGGCCACTCGCTTTCGGGCAGGGTCGGCTCGGCGGGGTCGGCACCGTCGGAGTAACGCGCCACCTTGCCGTAGAGGTTGATCCAGCGGTGGTCGTATTCGCGCGGGTTTTCGCGATCCCACTTCACCGCGAGCTCGGCGATCTGCAGCGTGTGCAGGCGGTTCTGGCGCTGGTAGCGGGCGACATCCGGATTGAGGCGCTTGCCGAAATCGTTGATCACGCCGCGCGCCGTCGGATCCTTGCAGCGCAGCGCGTCGTAGACGGCGCGGATGCGCGCGACGTGATACCAGAAGACGGCGTCGGGCATGTTCTTGTCGTCGAGCGCCACCGCGTTGGCGAGCGCGTACAGCGCCGGCGGCGAGAGCCGCCGCGCGCTGGCGACGGCCGCCGCGATCGCCTCGCGGCGCGGATAGGGAATCAGCTGGCCGAGCCGCCGGATCTGCGCCTGCGTGTCGCGGACGTCGATCGTCGCGTAAAGACCCTGCGGCTTGGCGTGCGGGGGCGGGGCGCCCGGGTCCGGCGCGGCGATGACCGGGGGCGTCGCCTGCCCGGCGGAGGGCGCGGGGGCGGCCTGGGACGGCGGCAACCCGGCAGCCGGCACGGGCGCCGTCTGCGCGGTGGCGGCCGCCTGCACGCATGCCAGCACGACTCCCAGAGCACGGCGCAACAACGCGCGCATCACGTCTATCCCTGGAAGGCGGGCCCGAGCGGCCGCAGGCGCAGGCCGCGGCGCAGGCGGGTCCACTGGAACTCGGTCGGGTCGGCGAGCGCCGGCCCGGGCGACTTCACCACCAGCACTTCCTTCGCGATCGGCTCGAAGTCGGCGCGGAAGTGCACCGAGCTCTTCAGCGCGAGGATGCAGCTGCGGCGCGGCTCGACGCCGAGGTGGCGGAACATGTCCTGGTCGCCGGCCTGGCACTTGCGCGAGGCGAGCGCGACGCGCACGCCCGGCGCGGCCTTGCTGCGCAGGAGCGCCATCTCGCCCAGCTGCATGCGAAAGCCCTTGAACATCGGCCCGCTGCAGGTGAACCTGCCGTCGCCCAGGCGCTCGACCGTGAACTCGCCCTCGCAGGGGGAATCGCCGGCGATGTTCGAGCGCCCGCCGAGCCGGAACACCGAACCGAAGCCGAGGCCGGTGGCGTGCGCCTGCTTCGCCGCTTCGCCGTCGACCAGCAGGCCGAGGACCGCGTCCTGCGCCTGCTGCCCGATCAGCGACTTCAGCAGCCCGGTGGTGTCGCCGTTGCCGCCGGCGCCGGGATTGTCCTGCGTGTCGGCGAGCACCACCGGCCGCCCGGGCTCGCCGCGGCTCTTCGCGCGCGCCACCGCGTCGTCGGCCTGGTGCAGCTCGAGCACGAAGTCCTTTTCCGCGTCGGCGACCAGCCCGTGCAAGCGATCGACCGAATCGAAAGTCGACTTCGCATCGGCGCCATAGCCAAAAACGGCCATGCCGCATTCCGCGAAATCGGCCATCGGGAAGCCGGGCGTGAAGGACAGCGTCGTTTCCGCGTTGCGGCCGATGTTCTCGTACACCGACTTGCAAGGGTCGATGAACGAGCACTGCGAGGGCAGGCCCGTGAGGTAGTCCAGCGTGCGGTAATGCTTGGCGAGCGGCCGCCCGTCGCGCAGCATCCGGTCGAGCAGCGCCGCCGCGCGCGCGCCGGTGTCGGCCATGTCGACGTGCGGATAGGTGCGGTAGGCGACCAGCGCGTCGCAGGAGTCGAACATCGCGCGCGTGAAGTTGCAGTGCAGGTCCAGGCTCGCCGCCACCGGCACGCGCGGGCCGACGGCTTCGCGCACCCGGCGCAGGATCTCGCCCTCGCCGTCGTCGTGCGCCTCGGTCACCATTGCTCCATGGAGGTCGAGGTAGACCCCATCCACGGGAAGCTGATTTCGCAGATTTGCGATCAGTCCTGAGATGATTCTCTCGAACGCATCGGTGGTGACGTGCGCCGAGGGGCTCGCCGCCGCCCAGGCGGTGGCGACCAGCTGGTGTCC